>JAOAIL010000013.1:0-5916 GCA_026414725.1 bacterium | reverse complement strand
TGCATAATTAACAGGAGCCCTGTAGATAAAATAATTGCTGAAAGGATAGTTCTCCCATGCCTTTGAGAAAAACCTCCATGCCTTTAATACATATCCTGCTGGACCTTTCCCAAACTCTTCTATTGCAACCTGCCTTACTGCTTCTGATGGAGTAAGTGCTGGATTTACTGACATCTTGCCCGCTACCTTGCTCATGGGAGAAACATCCCCTCCAAATATCCAGCAACCTAAATATCCTTCTACCCCCATCTTCCTCATACGGTAGAGTTTTTCAGCAATCTTATATGGCACAGGTATATATGGAACTGTGACCAGTTCATGGGTTGAACCAATCTGAAGTTTTGCCGCTGTCTCCATTCCTCGCTTTTTTGCCAGATAGAATAACTTCTTGAACCTCGGAGAGGGTCCTGTATATGATAAACTGTACTCATCTATCTCAAGACGTTTATCTAGAACTTTTTTATACCCACCCCTCTCAAAATCAACTAAAAGTATTACATCTTTCGGGAGTTGACTGATCAGTTTCTCCTGTGGGTCTGGCTCAATGATATAATACCAGGACCAGTTCCATGCCATTACCTTCGCATCAGGAGCCGCATCTTTTATCCCTCTGTTTATAAGTGTGATTATCTCCGCTGTCACATCAGACGCATCCCTCTCATCGCACCTCTTACACTCAAAAGGTCTCCTTGCCCATTCCTCTGTGGAAGGGTCTACGGATGTAAGTCGCCACTTCGGATAGTGTGAATAACAGTGGGTATGAAACTCACTTGCAGTTATCATAAATACTCCTCCAAGTCCCGGCACTTCCTTGAAAAGGTTATAACTGCTCTGATAAAGATAGTCCTTTACCTTCTGTGTGCTGGAACAGAGTGCATAGTATCATCCGGAAAAAGGAGGGATTCCGTGAAACTCTACTGACTGTCCCTTTACATCAGGGTTATTCTTCCAGAAAGGGTCTTCCTCATGAAATCCCCTCGGCTCACAGAAATACAAAAATACTTTCAATCCGTACTTTGTTGCTTTCTCAACCATTCTGTTGAGTGCCAGTATCTGCTGGCTTTCCTTTTCCCCAAACTCAGGAAATACATCAGAGGAAACTATGTCCCTTAAAACACAGTGTAGCCAGACAGCATTAAACCCTTCTTTTGCTATCTCTTCAAGATACCAGTCAGGATGGTTCTTTACTGAGTCCTCAACATCTCTGCCATAGAAATCACCATATGGTGAACGGATCATCCTTATCTCAAATGTCTCTTTCATAGTTTTAATCGTTCCTTTATACTCTTCAGTATCATCTCTTTTGCAGAAAGTCCGTACTCTAAAGATGCTTTTGTTGCTAACTGACTGTACCATTTCTTCTCTGTAAATCTCTTCATATCCACACCTTCAGGACAGAATGCAAGCATAAGTGATGTCTCCTGCATTCCTGCATGGTCTATGGGGAACTTCTTCTGTGTCTCTTCATCCATAAATGGGTGGATTTTTATCCAGCTGAACGGGTCAGAGCCCTGTTGATGCATTGCATAGTAGTCCTTCATCTTTTCATCTCCCCACCAGCCCTCTCCTCTCTCTTTTTCAAGATATTCAAATATTGATTCCCTTGCCGCAAGTTTAAACGCAAGGTCTGTTGGCATACCTGCAACAAAATTCTCACTCTGATGGTGGATAAAGATATGTATATTCCTAATACCTATTCTTAACATCCCCTTGAACAGGTCTTTTGCAAAGACATAAAGTGTTCTGCTCGGAATATGTATTGTGCCGTTGCTTTCAGGTGGTTCAACAGCATAACTTGCTGCACCATAGTAAAAAGGAGGACATATCACTATATCCATCTCCTTTTCAACAATCTCCAGTGCTTTTATTATAAGAAGTGTATCAACACCAAAGACACAGTGTTCAGAGTGGTATTCAAGTACACCCACAGGTATAACAAAAGGGATATTCTTCTTTATTGCTTCCCGCAACTGCTCCGCAAACATCATCTCGTATCTCATGTGTACCTCCTTCCTCTACAACATCTCCTTTAAGTAGCGAATGGCAGAGTTAAAATGAAATTTTTATAATTCTATTATTTTGGTCAGTTTCTTAGAAAGTGGTTCCACTCCGTCCTTTTTCACCACAACACCGTTTTCCCACCGTAGTCCATAGTCCTCACAGTAAAGGAATGTATCCACCTGGAATGTCATATTTTCTTCAAGATAGTAGTCAGAATGGGACTCCATCCATGGTTTTTCAACCTCCATCATACCCAGCCCGTGGCATGGCCCGTAAAGTATGTTCTTGCTTACCCCTAACCTTTCTCCATACTCAAAGAACTTCTTCACCACCTCATTCGCCTTCACACCTTCCTTCATCCATTCCATTGTCTTCCAGTGCATATCCAGTCCAGCAGATACAAGTTTTTTCATATCAGGTGGCATCTTACCAAAACAGACAGGTCTACCAACACTTGAAGAGTATCCAGCAACACGAGCACCTATATTCAACTGTATAAGGTTTTTCTTCCCCAGTTTTGCATACCCAGGTCTTCCAATAGCATGGTTTGAATTTCTTCCCGCGAGTACATACTGCGGATGCCCTTCATACTCTGCCCCTTCTGCATACAGTGCCTCTTCTATGATACCCACCACCTCAAGTTCTGTCATTGTCGGCTTCATCTTTTTCAGGGTTTTCGTTAGTGCTGCCTCTGATATTCTGAATGCCTCTTTAAGCATCTTCAGTTCTTCATCACTTTTGATAATGCGAAGGTCAACTATAATCTCATCACTCTTTACAAGTTCTGCATCAGGTGCTGCCTTCTTCAAACCTTCATATACAGGTAGAGGAAATATCTGATAACTTGCAATACCTATCCTTTTTACCTTCTTTCCACCAAACATCTCATTAAAGATAGAAGAGAATGTATCTACCTGTATATTGGGATAATCTGGCTCAGCACTCTCCCTGTATTCAATAAGTTTATAAATCTTCTTTATCCTGCTTGTGTCCCTTGCAAATGTTTCACTCTCAGGACCTATCAGTAACGCTGGCTCTCCTTCTGCAGGAACAATCACACCTGCGGATTCAAATATAGGCCAGTAGTCAGAGAGATAACGGACATTAGCAAGGTCTGCCTCATCTGAGTGAGCAATGACTAAATCAAGTCCTTTATCCCTTACACCCTTCTGAACCTTCTCCCACCTTCTTTTAAACTCTGCATCCGAAATTCTAAAAACCTTTTTACTCACAATATCCTCCCTTGTTTTTATTCTATGATAATCATTTGATAGCCAGATATTTCTGGTATTGTAAACCATACATAGTTTTCTTTAATTTCAAATTCTACCTGCTGATAGGAAGGGACACAGTAAACTTTTCTAATCTTATCTCCTTTCTTCTGTTTTACTCCTATACAAACATCTTTTAAAAGTAATGGCTCTTCTATTATTTGCATCTGGTTTCCTCGTAATTCAGGAAGGTATGAAAGTATGTGAACAATCCTTCTGTTTTTCTGGGATGAGAGGGTTACCTGAGCAAACGAAGGAAGGTTAGTGTATTTAATCAATGGTTCTTTATATACCAGTCCAATACAGTTTTTTAGAAGCACTTTATACCAGACCACAGCATCATTAAAGTATCCCTTAAATATCGGGAAACTGAAGTGGAAGATATTCCCGCACTTAACAAGTACAGACCTTCCTGTCTCTTTTTCCGGTGGTGTGTAGAGATTTTCGTGCTTCCAGTCCCATGAACGGAGATTAAAATATGGCTTTATATGTCGTGCAAGAACCTTTCCCCCTTTTTTTACTCTCATTGAGATACCCCTTTGATAGATTGCTACAGGCATACGAGGCATCCCTTCTGACACATCATCTTCTAATACAAAGAAGGAAGGGTCATTTTCTTCTTCTCCTTCAAATGAGATTTTATACTCATCAAGAACAAACTTTTTCTTGTCTCTATCAACGCAGGAGTATGCAGAACTTATAAGCACCCCTCCTTTTTCCAGATGTCTTTCAAGTTTATCTTTCAGTTTATCATTTATAACAATATTATCAGGAAGCACAACCACATTATATTTTGATATATCATCAAGTCCATCAGATATATCAAACTGGTATTTTAATTCCATCAGCATCCTCGTAGCACCCTGAACTGACTGAAACTCGTATGGAAAACCAGGTATCTTTTCTAATTCTGGCTCAATAATAACCATATCTGTCTCTACCTTCGCCCCTTCTGTGAATTCTTCCAATTTTTTTATCTCCGAATAACATCTGCCTATAAGTTCATATACATGTCTTTCAAGTTTACCTCTCGGATGCATATGGTCACCTACACAGCAGGTACCACCATTGGCTATGGAATTGTAAAGGTCAAAAAGTAAGGAGTGATAAGGACGCAGTCCACCAAAATCCCCCCAGGACTTATGGAACCTTCCTGTTTGTGTAAAGTATGGTTTTTTCAGTGATCTGGTATACCTTATTATAAAAGGTAGATAGTCATATCCCCAGCCACCTGTGGGCAAAACCTCAAGCTCTATATGTGTTGGCTGGTATCTGTAGGGTAATCCATTTAAGTAGAGAAATATATTCCTGTTTTTTTTCTTTAACAGATTTTTAACCTCATTTCCGAATCTTTTTGTTATAATCCAGCAAAATTCCCATCCCTTTTTTTCATCAAATGGGTCCATCCCCAATTTCTTCATGCCTTCAATACACTCAACTCCGTAGCAGGGAGAAAGCGAAAAACAGTCAAGGAAGATTCCATCCACTGGATACATATCTAAAACCTCTTCCACCATTCCCAGAAGATGCTCCTTATAGCCAGTATTCAGACACATCTTTCTGAAAAAATGTCCCATCTTATCTACCTCAACCACCTGCCCGTTTTTATTTACCTTACACCATTCCCTGTGAAGTAATGAATGCTCATGGTCAAGCCCTGCATTAAAGTATGCCGCTATCTTTATCCCTTTTTTATGACAGGCAGATACCATATCACCCAGAAGGTCTATTCTTTTAAGCCCTGGATGTACTATCCCTATCTTTGTTGGATAATATGCAAACCCTAAATTACACCTTGCAAACACAGTGATGTAGTCCACACTTGATTTCTTTAGTGTTTCGGCAAATTCTTCAGGGTCAAAATCAATCCCAACATCATAAACACCTGGCATAGTATGAAAATCCAGATGTACTGCCCTCTTTGCAAACCACTTATCCATTGTGTTCCCTCCTTGAAAGCATAGTGCAAATTATTTTACACTAAAGGTTAATTTCCTTTTCTCGGCTACCCTCTATTCTATTTTTTATCTTGATGTTTTTCAATAATTCCCTTAACTCTATATGTCAAAAATGTCTACTACCACTGTGGTTTAGGGTAGTCAAGGCAGAAATGATAGTACCAGCTGTGAGAAGTCGGTCCTGCTGACTGCCATTCTTCTGCACGAACCCATATGACATGACCATCCACAAAGAGAACATTGGAACCACCGTTGTGAATCGTATGATAAAACCTCGTTGACCAGATACTCGGAGTAATTCCATGAGTCCACTCAGTGTTGTCTATCTCTACCCAGTATACTGTCTGAGATGGGTACTTTACCTGCGTTCTTTTAGCCAATCTTCTTAATGCAGGGTCGTTATTACACAGTCCTCCTGCACATATTCCACCAAAACCTGGCTCACCGACAGCAGGTCCGTAAGAGGTAATGTTATTCTGGGGTTTTCTATTTGAAGGACACTTTAAGATTGAAGAACCGAGAACAGGAAAGGGTGGTATACCTCGTGGAACATATCCACTTAAAGAAAGAACCCATGGCTCAGGAGAATAATTCTCTCCGTTGAAACCTCCAGGCAGGTATTCAGAATAATCATCTGCATACATTGTACAGGCAAGTCCAATCTGCTTCATATTGCTTATACATAC
>JAOAIL010000012.1 GCA_026414725.1 bacterium | reverse complement strand
GGCTCGGAGATGTGTATAAGAGACAGGGAGAACTTCTTGATAAATACAAACCTGTATCTCCAGTTATAGGAGTATTCTTTGAGCCAGCAAACTACTTCTCAACAATTTTTCCCTATTCCAATATTTCTCTATTTCTATATCAAATTCACGAAATTCTTATTTATATCTTTAAGCAATTTCCATCTCAACAGACCATTTTCACTATATCTCAGCAAAGGGAACTTTACATTTCATAATTAAAGTTCTATAATAATATCCGCTGTTTTCAACAGGAGGGAAAAGATGGAATTAAAAAAAGATAGTAAATATGCATTACTCGTTCCTACAAGTATGGGAGTAAGAATTACTCCTGTAAATAATCAGCCGGTTCACTCAAGCAATACCTTTATAATGCAGGCAACAAGTGCTGAATCCAATGTAGCAAGTATAAGTTCATCTCTAGGCCTGCCTGTTAAAATTCTCACTGCATTTGTCAAAGGAAGTCCTGTAGCAAGATTTATAAAAGAAAACCTTAAAAGCAGGGGAATGGACGTTGAAGCAAAAGAGGTCTCTCAGGGAGGTCCCTGGGGATTCAGACACCAGTTTAATATCGCAGATACTGGCTATGGTGCTCGTGGACCAAAGGTATGGAATGACAGAGCAGGAGAAATAGGAAGAACATTGAGCCCTTCTGATTTTGACCTTGAGAGAATTTTGGGAAAAGAAGGTGTACAGATAATACATATGTCCGGACTATTTGCTGCACTTTCTCCGGAAACAGGACAGTTCTGCCTTGAACTTTCAAAGGTTGCTAAAAAATATGGGACATGTATTTCCTTTGATTTAAACTACAGAGCGTCCTTCTGGAAAGGAAGAGAAAAAGAACTACGGGATATCTTCACAAGGATTGCAGGTGTATCTGATATCCTTGTCGGGAATGAAGAGGACTTTCAACTCTGCCTCGGAATAGAAGGACCTCCACCAGGCGGTAAAGACCTGAAGGCACAGATAGACAATTTTAAAGAAATGATAAACAGAGTTAAAAAGAGTTTCCCTGAAACTGAGGTGCATGCTACTACCCTTAGAGAGGTTATAAGTGCACAGAAACATCTATGGGGTGCAATTATGTCTGTCGGTTCTGAATGGTATGTAGTTGATCCGAGAGAAATCGGAGTTCTTGATAGAATTGGTGGTGGAGATGCTTTTGTAGGAGGACTGCTTTACGGAATACTTAAAGGATGGGAACCAGAAAAATGGGTACAGTTTGGATGGGCATGTGGAGCACTGGCTGTTACACTTCTCACTGATTACGCACAGCCACTTGATGAAGAAGAAATCTGGAGTATCTGGGAAGGTAATGCAAGGGTTAAAAGATAATAAAATTTCCAGATTCGTATTTTTAGAGTCGGGTGATTTCATCTCGTTGAAAGGTAGATAAAGATTTTATCTTTTTATTTTCCATATAACAGACACCTTTTTCTTCTACCACCTCTCCTATGATTTTCCCCTTCAAGTTTCTGTTTTTACAAAATTTTAGAAAGTTGTCTTCTTCTTTTTTCTCTATTATCCCTATTATACAGCCGGATGATATTATCCCGAGAGGGTCAAGATTAAAAATCTTACAAAACTTTATAACAGGAGGATAGAACACCAATTTTTCAGGAAAAATCAGAAGTCCAATATTATTCGCCTCCGCCATCTCATAAAGTGCAGTTGATATACCTCCTTCAGTTGGGTCATGCATATATTTTATGTCCAAATTTTCCCATAACATCTTCGCTTCATTAAATACACTTATCCCCGGAAACACAGTTGCCTTTTTAACCTTCGTAATAAATGCTTCGGAAAAATATTTTTTAAGTTCACTATATTTTCCCCTCGCTATAATTGATGCACCTTCTATTCCTATCTCTTTTATAAGAAAAACACTGTCCCCTACTTTTATTTCTTTTCTTCTCAATTTTTTTATCTTTCTTCCCATAAGAAAACCTACAGCCACAGGAGTTTTAATTCCACTTGAAATCTCAGTATGTCCTCCTATCCATTTTATATCAAACCTTTTACACTCATTGTTTATCTGGGAAAATACATCTTCAATTTCTGAAAATGTAGTACCTTCAGGAAATAAAATAACTGTTAAGAGATGTGAAGGAATACCTCCCATTACAGAGATATCATTGACATTGATATTGACAAGATAAAATCCAATATCCTCTGATGTAAGTGTTATGGGGTCTGATTTGGCAAATATAATATTGTCGCTTATTTTAAATATAGCGCAGTCAATACCTATGCCTGAAGAAACTAAAATATCTTTATCCTTTACTTCTGTATATTTTCCAAGAAGGAACCTTAAAAATCTGTTAGGAAGTTTCCCTGCATTAAAGCCCTTTGTACCTACAATATACTCTATCTCTTTTATATCCTCTATCACAAAATCAGCACCTTCTTTCAAAAAGGTATCTTCAGATATATTGTTATTTTTCAGTCCTGCACTCAATATTCCCATCTTTCTGCCAGCCCTTACATCAAAAAGATGGTCACCTACGAGAACAACATCATCCTTCTTTAACCCAAGAAGTTTCAGGCACTCCTTAATATGTAAAACATCTGGCTTTACTTTTCTGACATCATCTCTGGTAAGTAGAACATCATAGGGAATCCTGAATTTGTTTATAACTTTTTCAACAACTTCTCTGCAGTTTCTTGTAATTATTCCGACCTTTATACCACCTGTTCTTAATTTTACAAGCAAAGATACCACCCCTTCCTGTGGTTCTGTATATTCAGATGCTTTGACTTCCTCTTCTTTCAAAATCCTGTGTCCAGAAGAATAAAATTTCATTCCCTTCTTGCCATTTAAATTATTAATTTCTTCAAGAAATTCAAGTATAGGCAGTTTTGTATCAGGTATTTTCAACTTATGTTTCTCTGCTTCAACTAAAATCCTTTCCTTTATCTTTTTAAAGTCAATGGTAGATGTTACCAGTGTCCCATCAAAGTCAAATATCACGCCTTTCTTCTTCATATTCATCAACCATCCTCTTCGCCTTGTGATATGCATCCGAGATACTGTAAATCCCAATGATTATTATTCCAGTAAGTCCAAGGAAGAAAAGAATAATTCCCCAGAGAAAAAACGTCATCGGAGAGAATTGCCCCTTTATAAAATAGAACATAAAGACCGCACCAATAACTAAAATCAGCAGAGAAACTCCAGAAAAAAATATCAACGTCAATCCCTTCTTTATCTCTCCATTATAAATCTGCCCGAGACCATTAAAAAGAAAAGAAAGTAAAGCAGATATCCTCGGATTTGGCAGGTTCTTTTTATCCATAGTCCCTCTCCCTGTCTTATTCTACTCTACAACTTTTTTTTCTTAATTTCAATCTCTTTTTTTAGTTCATTTACAAAAATATGTGCCTGTCTTACTGGTTCAGGTAATCTATATATGGTGGTACACTTGAGTACTATATCTATAGAGTTCAGCAGGTCTATCTTATGCCCTGGAGAAATAAATACAGGATTTACTCCTTCCTTTGTCCGTAAAACTGCCCCTATAAACTCTCCCTTATCTTTCAAGAGAGAATACCTCCCTTTTTCTTTTTCAGGAAACAGATACTCACCAACTAAAACTGATTTGGCACAGCCAATAGAAGGTTTATTAAGAAGTATACCGAGATGTGTGGCTATACCCATCCTTCTCGGATGTGCTATTCCCTGCCCATCAAAAATAATTACATCAGGAGTATTTATTATTTTCTCAAACACTTTTAATAAAACCGGTCCTTCTCTAAAAGCAAGAAATCCAGGGATATAAGGAAAAGTAACCGGTAAAGTAGCAAATCTTCTTTCTATAATTCTTAAATGCGGAAATTCAAAAATAATAATACCTCCTATTATCATTCCATTGTAATAGGCAGTATCAGCACCAGCAACCCTCTCTATTTTCGGTAAAGTATATTTCAAACAGACGTGTTGTTTCAGTGCAATCTGGATTTTACTTGCCTCTTCTGGAATTGTATTCCGTAAAAGATTTCTCTGGCTCATCTAAGATAAGAAACTTATAAAGAAACATCCTCCATTTCAAGATAGTTAAAACCTCTTTTCACATCAACCTTCAGAGGAACATTGAGTTTCAAAACCTCCTCCATAATCTCTTTCACACCACTTACAACTATCTCTTCCTCTTCAGAAAATACTTCAAAGAGAAGTTCATCATGTATCTGAAGAACCATCTTACTTTTCAGACGTTCTTTTTTAAAAAATTCATAAATACTATTCATAGCCATCTTTATAATATCAGCAGATGAACCCTGTACAGGCATATTGATTGCTGCCCTTTTAGCAAACTCTTTTTGATTTTTATTATTACTTCTTATCTCTGGTATATATCTCCTTCTGTTAAGGATAGTTGTCACAAACCCCTCCTTCTCTACAGCAGATAGAATTTTATCAATGTACGCCTTTACACCTGTAAATTTAGAAAAATATGCCTTTATAAAATTATCTGCCTCTGATACAGTAATCCCTAACTCTTGTGAAAGTCCATAAGCACTCATTCCATAGATTATCCCGAAATTTATTGTCTTAGCAACTCTTCTTAAATCCTTCTGGCTATATACCAAAGGAACAGGAGAAAAAAGAGAGTCCCCTGAAAACAATATACTTGCGGTCTCTGTATGTATATCCCTTCCTTCTTTGAATGCAGATACCAGATAACTATCCTCTGAAAGATGTGCAAGAACCCTTAATTCTATCTGGTTATAGTCAAACGAGTAAAGCACATTTCCTTTTTCACAGCAGAACGCCTTCCTTATTTTACATCCTCTTTCAGTTCTTACAGGAAGGTTTTGAAGGTTAGGATTATTACAACTCAATCTCCCTGTAGCAGTGGATATCTGACTGAACTTAGGATATATCCTGCCAGTTAATGGGTCTATAAATGGTATTAACCCTTCAATATAGGTTGATTTCAGTTTATAGAGTTCTCTGTATTCAAGGATAAGTGCTGGTAATGGATGTTTCACAGATAATTCCTTTAAAACAGAGATATCTGTGGAAGGACCTGTCTTCCCTTTCTTCTGCACCGGGAGTTTTAATTTTTCAAAAAGGATGTTAGCAATCTGCTGAGAAGAGTTTATATTAAATACTTCTCCTGCTGTCTGATATATCCTGTTTTCCTGAATTTTAAGTTCACCTTCCAGTTCTCTATTCAACTGTTCAAGTACACTTATATCTGTCTTTATCCCATTTATCTCCATCCAGGCAAGTGTTTTTACAAGAGGCATTTCAACTTTGTAAAAAAGTTCTTCCATCCTAAGTTCTCTGAAAATTAAGTCATATCTGGATATCAAGGTATTAATATCATCATCACTTAATACCTTCCCTGTAAGATATTTAGCAACTGAAATATCAAAAGCAGGATTTTCAAAAGATATACCTTTTCTTTCTACTTCTACTATAATATCTTTAAGGTTAAATCCGTATTTTCTAATACTTCTGTCTTCCAAAATATTCTTAAAATACGAAGGAGTTTTTGCAACATCTTCAATACGGATAGTTTCACCACTGGATAAGAAAAGCATATCTTCATTTATACCTGACAAACGAAAGGATGGGAATATCTCTTCAATCTGGACTGTAAGTTTTTTAAACTCAAGGTCTTCAAAGGACTGAAGGATTTTTCCAACTTCAGGAGATGAAATTTTAATATCTTCTATTTTTATATCTATATCAACATCTCTCCTTAATACAGCAAGTTCCTTACTTAAAAAAGCATTTTCTCTGTTTGTTATAAGAAGTTTTCTTATCCTTTCCGGCTCTACTTTTTCAATATTTTTATAAAGATTCTCTATTGTGCCCCACTGCTGAAGTAATTTCAAAGCGGTCTTTTCTCCTATACCATAAACACCGGGGATATTATCTGATGTATCTCCCGCCAGTCCTATAATGTCTGGAACAACCGATGGTTCCATACCATACTTTCTCTGGAAATCCTCAACAGTACAGGCCTTCAATCCATCAGGATGGAGAACAACTACTCCTTCCTGAAGAAGTTGCATCATATCCTTATCCCCTGTAATTATGAATACCCTGTGCTGTTTGACAGTGAATTTTTCTGACAATGTTGCAATCAGGTCATCTGCCTCATAACCTTCCTTTTCTATCTGCCTTATTCCAAAAAATCCAGTTATCTCCTTTATGGTAGAAATCTGTTCCACCAGTTCCTCTGGCATCGGTTTTCTCTGTGCCTTATAATCCGCAAAAGAAATATGTCTCATTGTAGGAACTTTCAGGTCATAAAGAATACACATATATTCTGGCTTCTTATCCTTAAGAATTTTAAGAATACTTGAAATAAAACCGTAGATTGCATTTGTAGGTCTACCTGTAGATGTCCTTAAATCCTTTATCGCATAGAAAGAACGATAAATAAGTGCACTGCCATCTACAAGATATATATCTGCCATTGTTAAATAATATCCTTCACCTCTTCCTTTTTTTAATCGGGGGAGAAAATAATCGCTATTTACTGTTTTCTGCTTCTTTTACCACAAGAAGTTCTATCTCTATGTCTAAAAGATGAGGAGAATCCTTCTGCTTCTGCATCCTGAAATCAGGGATATATATTCCATATTTTGCCTTTTCAATATCATAAAGAAACTCATAGAGTTGCGATAATGTTATCCCTTTCATCCCCATCCTGATACTTTCAATTTTAAAATTCCCCTTCTCTTCAGTCCTCAGAGGTTGAAGCCCTGTAATATTTCTTTCAAGATTCTTACTTTCTATAAGATTACCTGTATAAGAAAGTAAGGAAAATTCCTCATCTGTTATCCTCAACGGTTCTTCTCCCTCTCCTTTTTCTTTATATTCTTCACACAGTTTTAAAAGTGTTTCTTTATCTTTCTGCTTGGCAGTAATAAGTTTATTAAGAGAAACAACTTTGTTCCTTGCAGGAATATAAATAAATCTTATCTCAAGTAAAGAAAGGAAAAGAATAATAAGTATTATCTTCTTCTTATCCATATATATCAATGTACCTTTAATGTTATGCTAAAATTTGCTCTGTTCTTTGTATCAAAGGATATTGTCCCTATATCAGTAACACTAAACTTTTCTGATTTATCTATCCTTTCTTTTATCTTTTCTAATGTTTTAAGTGAGTCCGCTGTTCCTGAAAGAGTAATGGTATCGCCTGCAATTCTGAAAATATCAATCTTTGCATCCATATTATCAGGAAAGAGAGTTGTTATATCTGCCATAACCTTCAAAACAGAAGGGACCCCTTTTTTTACATCTGTAATATCTGTTTTCATTATTTTTTCTCTCGCCTGTATCAAAGGATTTACTACATTCTGAATATCCGGGAATGTTGAGACAAATATCTGTTTCATCTCTTCTTCAATACCTCTGATTTCCTTCTGTTTCTCAACAACTTTAAAATAAGGAGAGAAAGAGAAAAAAGAGATAAACAAAAAAACCACAAAAATAGCAACATCTGAAACAGGAATTTTAATCCCAATAGAATGTTTTAAAGATAGAAAATCTCTTTTGAATGCTTTGATGGAAGCGAGATAATGGAATAGATACTTCTTTGATATATCTCTCGGTAGATCCAAATACCGTATATTTTTTTCACTTATAGCAAGTTCTTTAGTTTTTACACCAGGACCACATATAAACAAAGGCAGTCCTTTCTTGTTTATAATCTCTTTTATAAGTTCTGTGTTTTCTAAATTCTCTGCCCCGGTAAGATGATAAGAGTAAGAACCTGTCAAAATACCGTTTTCTACTATATTAAGTAAAATATATTCCTCTTCTTCATAAATAGATATATGATTTTTTTCATCTGTTGATTGTTTCAAAAACTGCAATAACAGAAGTGTGTCTAAAAAGAAATATAATTTTGTCCTGTGTTTGTTTGCTATATTTCGCCAGAAATCAATCAGTACAGATGGAACACCATATATATTCACAACCATTCCGTTTTTGTTTAACGGGAAAAAATCCAAGGAAAATAAGAAATTATCAATATTGTCAGGAAGTGTTTCTTCTATCTCTGAAGGAATAACCATCCGTATCTTCCTTTTGTTTCTGAAGGGAAATTCTACCCTTCTGAATATAAGATGTGGTTTTGATATAATAATGTTAAGTATATCAGGACGATTTTTATCAAGAAAAGCCTCAACCTCTTCACTATTAAACGCTCCTTCTTCTATATTAGTTCCTGTTATCCTGTATATAACCTTTTCATATTTTAGGTACAGGGTACATATTTTCATTTTATATTCATCCTTATAATATCTGTTGTCTTATCTGTCCTTCTTACATATGCCTTTAATTCTTTTTTATTACCCTCCTCATCTGTTACCCGAGAAGATATAGTAAAATAACTGCTTTTAAATACAATAACAGCACGGTTTTTCAGATATACTTCTTTATTTACTTCAACCATAAACTTTTCTTCTATAGGTCTTCTTGCTCTTTCTGTTGTTATCCTCTCAACATCTACTGTTGAAAAACCGAGTGCATTCAATACCTCTGGATAGCATGTATTCACATTAATTTTACCATCCGAGAACGTAGTAATAAAATTTATCAACCCTTTTTTATTATTATTTCCAAAAACAATATCTTTTGTAAATCCTGCTACTAAAAGCATCTCTTCTGGATTATAAAGAGGTTTATTGGAAGGGAGATAAGAAAATCCTGATGACATATAAAAACTCGCCTCCGCTCCTCCTGCCCTGGGAATATTATCTTCATCTATCCAATCAAGTAATGCATCAGATAAGTTTTCCGAATATCCCATAACAGAAAAGAATCTTTTATATACATCAAGGAGATAGGTGTGTATTTCCCCTTTTTCAGAGCCGAAAATTTTGTTAGGATTTATTTTTCCATTTTCATCCTCTATAAGTATCTCTATATTCATTCCATCTACTTCATACTGTCTTTTTATATATCCTACCTCTTCTGAAATCATATGTTTCTTCTGCGATATATCAAGTAAAACCTTTCCAATTTCAATCCCCATCTCTGCGATGTTTTCCATTTCATTTTCTCTTTTTATCCCTGAAAATAGAGAAATATATTGTTTTACCCGAGCACCCAAAAAAATAGCCATCATAGATATTGCTGTGGTAAATATCAGCACAAAAATAACAACAACACCTTCATTTCTCTTCTTCATCAACAAATGTCCCATACATCTTTACAGGAAAAAACAACCTTTCATTACCTTCCATTATCTCAAGTCCAATTGCACTTACCTTTTCAGGTTTATCTACATACTCACGCCATATACCATCTATATAAAACAGAAATTTTATACTATCATAACCATCTATTACCGAAAACAAAAAAGAATAATTGGTAAGCAAAGATTCCTGCTTCCGTAAAAGATTTTCAAGACCCTCCGGTGTCTTTTCAACAGTATATGTCACCCTTACAGGATATGGAGATGTCTCTGTTATTGTAAGAAATGTTATCTCTTTTATATCAAAAGATGGCTCACTCTTTTCTTCTCTTATCATACATTTCACTTCCATTTTAAATCTACTTATAAATTTAAATATTATCTCCGATATCTTCATTTTCTTCTCAACTTTTTCAATTGTATTACTTACAGAAAAAAATGTTGCATACATGATACCAAATAATAAAAGGACTAAAAGTGTGGCTATAAGAAGTTCAATAAGTGTAAACCCCTTTTTATTCTTCATTTCTTTTCATCCAATCTATCTGATTTTAAAAAACTGGTTAGTGTTGAGTATACATCTCCTTTTGTTCCTACTGTAAGTTTATAAGGAGTAAATGAAACGCCATATTCTGTATCTGTGATAGTTATATCCGCCAGTTCAAATTCCCAGTAATAATCTTCAAATGGTTCAGCAAAAAAACCATTTTTTTCTCTTTCTATATCTATCTTTTCTATCTTATACTCCTCTAACTTCATATTTGATAGCATAACAAGGTTTTTTTCATTATTGACTATCTGAATATGTCTTGTTGAAATGAGACAGGACTGTAAAGAAATCACACCTGCTACTGCAAATATAGCAAGTGCAATCAGAATCTCCATAAGTGTTAAACCACTTTTAGAATATATAACCTTACTCAAACCTCTTTTCTCCTTTTATTATCTCAGGGGAAATAGTATAGGGATTCAGAAAGATGGTATAAATAGCTCCTGTTTCTACATACTCCACAAATATTGCACCAAATTCTTTTGTCCCATCAGGAAAAAACAAAAATGTTATTAACCCTGTGGATGTTTCTAACATAGAATTCTGTGCTTTAATAAAATCTATTGGCACCTGTGTGAAGGATATATCCTCTTTATCATTATAATCGTTCTCTTCTATATTTTCCTGCTCTATATCACTTTCTTTTGTAATGGCATAGGAATTTGTATCCATATCTATAGTCAGAATAACTTTTTGTTTCTGCTCTATTGCATCCCTTGATGCTTCTTCTATAATATCTACGATTGTAGATATTGTTTTATTTTCTTCTTGAGGGATAATATCTCTTACAACAGGGAATGTAAGATAGAAAAAAAGTCCTATAATGACAATAACAACAAGAAGTTCTATAAAAGTATATCCATTCCTAAATTTTGGAACTTGAAATATCTGCATCAGAACCTTCGCCCCCTTCTCTGCCATCTCTACCATAAGAGATTATCTCATAATCCTCACCCTGTCTTCCGGGGCTGATATAGACAAAGTCATTCCCCCATGCATCTTTTGGGAGAACATCCTTTTCAAGATAACCACCCTCTCTCCATTTCTTAGGAACCTTTCCCACAGTGGGTTTTTCCACAAGGGCTTTAAGTCCCTGTTCTGTTTCAGGATAAAAACCATTGTCAAGATAAAAAAGTCTTAATGCTTGTTCTATATTCTTTATCTGTACCTGAGTGGCTGTAATACGTGCTTCATCAATCCTACTAAAAAACCTCGGCATTACTATCATTGCAAGAGTACCGAGAATTACAATAACAACCATCAACTCTATAAAGGTAAAACCACTTCTCCAAATTTTATCTTTTCTTCTCATCTATTTATCTCCTGTATTAAATTCTTTATTATCTTATGGACTGACTTATCTGGAATATAGGTAAAAGTATAGCAAGAACAATAATTCCTACAACCATACCCATACAAAGTATCATCATCGGCTCAATAAAATTAGCCAGTCGTATAGAACTCTGCGAAACATCTTCTTCATAAATTTCTCCTATTCTATTAAGCATTTCAGATAAAGAACTACTCTTCTCTCCAGCACTTATAAGTTGTGTGACAAGTACAGGGAAATATCTGGTACTTCTGAAAGAAGCAGATAAGGAATTACCTTTTGAAAGTAGTTCAATAACATCATCCACATCTTTTTTTAATAGCCGACTTGATAATACCTGCCTAGCTATCTGAAGTGATTCTATTATATCTACCCCCCCATCTATAAGAGTAGCAGTGGTTGTTGAAAAAAGAATTATTTCTCTCTTCAAAAGTATATTATTTAAAACTGGTATATGAAATCTAATAAAATCCTTTATCTCCTCACCTTTTTTAGAAGCAAATAGTTTTCTACTTCCTATGTATATCAAGAATATACCTGATATAATATATAACCATCCGTACTTAAAAAATCTGCTGATTTTTATAAGAATGATAGTTGGAAGCGGAAGTTTTATATTTATCTGAGTAAACATTTTAACTATGGTGGGAGTTACAAAAGAAAAGAGGAAGATAAATACAACTACAGATATTACAAGCATAAATAAGGGATAACTCATTATACTTTTAATACGGTTTCTAAACCTATGTCTTCTTTCAAGAAAGTCAGATATCCTTACAAGAATTTTATCGAGAGTTCCTGTTTCTTCTCCAGCACGGACCATAGAAATAACCATTTCCGGAAAGATGGCAGGAAAGTCCCTGAGTGCCTCTGAAAAACTTTTACCTTCTCTTATCTTTTTCTGTATCTCCTGAAAAACCCTTTTTAATCTTACCTGTCTTATTTGAGAAATTACACCTGTAAGACATTCATCAAGAGGTAGTTTGGAACTCACAAAAGTTGATAGTTCACGGATTGCTATAGTTATATCTTCTTCTTTTAATCTGCTTCTGAACTGCAAAACAGGAGGGGTATCTTCTTTGATTTCTATTACATAGAGATTATTTCCTTTTAGTACCTGTTTGACCTTTCTTATATCTTCCCCTGTAATTTTACCTGAAACTTTATTGCCTTCTTTATCAAAAGCAGTGTATATATAGGTATTCATTAATAATAATTAAACAACTACAACTCTCTCTTCCGAAACTTATAGATTACCCAATCCGTTATTATTTATTTTTTATCAGATGGCTCTTTCTTTTTATATTCTTCAATAACCTTTTCCTGGATATAGTCCCTGAATTCTGTTTTGATAGGATGTGCAAGGTCTCTGTGCTGTTGAGAAGGCGCAGTCCTGATCTCTTCTTTCTTCTCTACTGGATTAAGTTTTGTACCACAGGAACCACAGAACTTATTTGTAATAGCATTCTTGAAACCACATTGAGGACAATTTCTCTGCATCTTCTTACTCGGCATAGCCACAAAAAGTCCTTTTTTGCCTTCTATAATCCTGATATCTCTAACAACAAATACATCATCAAAAGTCACAGAAGCATATGCCCTTAATCTGCTATTTGGTCTATTTACAAGTGATATCCTTGTCTCAGTAATCTGCATTGTAACCTCCTTTTCTAAGAAGTTTTTATACTCTCAACAATATATCTCTTCCAACCACTCATATCCAGGAAAGAGGTTCTTTTTTCTGCTTCTGTTCTATCTAAAAAAACAGAAAATAAAGTGCCTCCACTTCCTGATACAAAACATCTTTTCCCTGTTTTCCTTTCTACCTTTTCTTTCACCTCCTTTCCTAACTTATATAATGTAAAATATGGTTTTTCCAATCGGTTAAACATACTTTTTTCTATACCTTCAATATCCTGTTTTGCAATATATTCATTAAGAATTTTAATCTTGCGTGCTCCTTCTGTCAAGTCCCCATACTCTCCAATTACATCCAGTTCTTTATAGACAGTGCCTGTTGATACAGCGAACTCTGGTATTAAAAGACCATAGGTAAGAGGTACAGAGGATATCCCTTCATCTGTTATCCTATCCCCGGTACCTTCTACTATACACCTCTTCTTTTTGATAAATAAAGGGACGTCACTACCTATAAGTAAGGCAATTTTTATAAGTTGTTCTTCATCTGTTCTGATATCCCATAAATTTACAAGTCCAAACAAAACAGATGCAGCATTTGAACTCCCACCTCCAAGTCCACTACCAGGTGGAATATTTTTTTTAACAATTACTCTTACATTTTCTTTTATATTAAAAGTACCTTTAACCAATCTTATTGCCTTTGTAACCGTATTTTCCTCAGGTATATGCCATCTGGAGATAAACTGTACTTCTGTAATATCTGACCTCTCCATTTCAATAGTATCATAGATATTCACTATATCTATGAGAGAGACAATTCTATGCAGACCTTTTTCTAAAGAACCTACCTCAAGAAAAAGATTAATTTTTGCTGGAGCAAGAATTTCCATCATTACTGTTTATGGCTGTTTTAGACGGAGGTTTCTTAGATACTTTTACAAGTGCAGGTCTTATGACTCTATTATGAAAAGAATATCCGCTTCTTATTTCTTCTATAATTTCCCCTTCCTTATACTCATCCGTTTCTACTATCTCTGATGCCTCATGAATCTCGGGATTAAAAAGTGTTCCTTTTGTATCTATTTTTTTAACCCCGATACCCTCAAGGAACTTAGTAAATTCACGCTTCAACATTTCCACACCTTTATGGATTATATCAGGGGAAGGGTTATTTTCCATCTGTTTCAAAACACTCTCAAATATATCATCAAAAGGAAGTAGTTGTAATATAAGGTTTTCTGTTCCGAACTTAAATATATCCTGTTTCTCTTTTTCCACTCTTTTTTTATAGTTATCAAAATCAGCCAGTATTCGTATATATTTATCCTTAAGTAAAGTTATATCTTCTTCCATTTTTTTTAAGTTTTTTTCAAGTTCTTTCACTTTTTTTGCACTTTCTCTCAAATTATTAAGGTCCTCCACTTTTATTATGACTTTATCTTCCTTGCCCTTCATAACATCTCTACCTCCGTTGACTATCCGTATCTATTTCTACACCTTTTACTCTCATTCTTTTAACGAATAAATCCCATCCTCCATGGAGGCCAGTATATAAAAAGTGCCTTTCCTACAAGATTCCTCTTTGGAACAAACCCCCAGTATCTACTATCCCTGCTATTTATACTATTGTCTCCCAAAACATAATAACCGCTAGTGGGAACTTCTATCTCTTCTCCATTTCCATAATAACCTTCGCTGTAATAATATCTTCTGGCAATTATCTCTTCTTCAACAGGTCTTCCGTTTATAAATATCCTACCTTCCTTAATCATAACTTTCTCCCCTGGAAGACCTATCATCCTCTTTACAAAATCTCTCCTCGGGTCTTCAGGGTACTTAAAAATTACAACTTCTCCCCTTTTTGGTGAGCGAATTTTATATATGACATTATTAGACAGAAGTCGGTCACCCACTTTAAGTGTAGGCACCATAGAAGTTGAGGGAATTTTAAAATTTCCTATCAAAAAAGCCCTTATAAAAAGTGCTATTACTATAGCCCAGATAAGGGACTTAAACCACTCTACTGTTTTATTCTTCTGTCTATCTTTTTTTTCCATATAACCTTCAGGATTTTACATAGAATTTACATTTTACCCTTTATTTCTTTTCAGAGCAATATATTCGTCATAGACCGATATATACTTCTTCATCATACTATCAAAGGTAAACTGTCCAATTATTCTTTTATATGCACCTTGTCCTAATCTATCCCTCATCTCCTTGTCTTTAAGAAGTTTTATCACTCCATCAGCAAGTTTATCAACAGATTTATAGTCAACCAGAAGCCCGCTTATACCATCTTCAATGATGTAAGGAATATCCCCTACAGGAAAAGCAACACAGCTCTTACCCAACATCATTGCCTCAAGAAGCCCTACAGGACATCCCTCCCATAGAGAAGGAAAGACAAATACATCAAATAATGAAACTATACTGTATGGGTTATCTACAAATCCTGTAAATATAAACCTGTCTGAAATTCTTAATCTTTCTATTTCTTTCATAAGAAAATTCTTCTGGCTTCCCTCCCCTATTATAATAAATTTTGTATTCGGGAATTCTTTCAAAATTAAAGGTGCTGATTTCACAATATATATATGTCCCTTGGCTTCTCTTAGATTACCTACAGTACCCACAATATATTCACAAGGAGATATACCTAACTGTTCTTTTGTTATACCTCTTTCAAATTCTGGTAGTTTAATACCATTCGGGATTACTATAACCTTCTCAGGAGATATCCTCCCTTCTGTTATAAGTACCTCCTTGCCTTTGAAAGAGTTTGAAATTATCATATCTGTCCAGTTAGCAGTAATATGGTCTATTAACCAGTGATATTTTTTCCGCCATGGGTCTGTACTCCTTTGAGAATTTAATACAACACGAACTTTCAAAACCTTACCTGTTATCCTCCCTATTATATTTCCATAAAAAAGAAATGAGTGAAGAATATCAGGAGATTCCTTTTTAATACAGTAGAAGAGTTTTATAAAATCAAATGGTCTTGATTTAAGATTGAAAGTATATGTTTTAACCCCTCTTTTCTTCAACTCTTCTGGAAACTTCCCATACCCTTTTAAAGTAAAAACCACAGGAGGATAAAACATATCGGCAGGCAGATTATCTAACATCAAAAGGAGCATTCTTTCTGTTCCACCTATCTCTGAACTCGGAATTAAAAATGCTATCCTTATAAGTTTCTGCCTATCTTCCATAAAATGGCTTCATTGGAGCAGATGGTATTCCCCTTTGTATTTTCTCCAGTGCTAATAATCCATTAATACCAGCAGATGGATATAAAAATTTTTCATCAGGTACTACAATATTCTTCAACTTTCTAATTTTATCAGGTATTACAGAAACACCTGTTCCTGTAAGCATTAATTTCTTTTTACTACATATACTGTATAACTCATCAAGTTCAACTATCCTGACAGGATAGTTTCTTTTGTAAACAAACTTACCATTAAAAGATGCAAGATAGAACTGTCCTCTATATGCATTTACAACACACAATGCAGGCATTTTAAATTCTTTAATCCCGAAAAATATACTATCAACTGTTCCAACACAAAATATCTTTGCTTGATTCCCTGTAACAATTCCCTTTGCTACTCCCATTCCGAGTCGTATCCCTGTCCATAAACCTGGTCCGTAAGATACCACCAGCAGTTCCAGTTCTTCAGGACTACATCTATTATCTTTGAGAATAATATCTATAGTTGATAACAACTTTACAGAAATATCAGAATCTCTGAAAAGATATTCTGAATACACCTTCCCATCTTTGAGGAATGCTATACTGCCAGTACTAGATGTGGTCTCTATAGAAAGGACTTTCATCAATTACACTCACTAATGATATTGGTTATTGTTTCAGCATTCAAAACCGCACCTGGTGGAAGTTTTTTTTCTATCATAAGCGACATCCGTGCTTTCCCAAGTGTTACTCTACCTTCTAAGTACACAGGAATCCGTTTATTATCAGCAGTAAGCCATAAATCCATCGCACCTTTCGTAAAAAATCCTTCACTGCTTTTCGCTTGTGGTTTAAGTACATAAACATCCCCTTTCCCTTTACTGGGGATATTAACCGTTCTTTTCCCGATTGATTGAATATTAAGGTCCCATATCTCTCTCATAGCAATAGGAATAGTAAATGAAGATTTCTTATCAAGGTCCAATGTCCTTAAAATATAAAATACAGATATGGTATCATACGCACCTTCTGGTAGATTCAGTGTTTTCTCTTTTATACTGTATAATTTTCCCTTATTATATTTTCTGTACTTCGTAAAGTACTTCTTGTTCTTCCAGTCAAACCGTATCTCAAGTATATCTTCTTTTTCGTCGTCTCCTTTACTGTACTGATAATAATAACAAGGTTGAAGTGTTTTTTTATCAAGATATGCATCCATCCTGAATAAATTTAAACTTGCCCCCATAATACTTCTTTGAGGTATAGTAAGTCCTAATATATGATAGACATCTCCGAAACTGTTTTTTACATCCTTACAAACAAGTAGTCCCTTTCCAATATCTATAGAGTTCCATGACACCTCATATATAAGACACTCTCCATCCCACATTTCAATCGCAGGGAGATACCCGGAGATAACCGGTGTCTCTTCTTTTACCTTCTCATTTACAACTTCTCTTTTCTCCTCTACCTTCGGAAGGACAATTTTTTTCTCTACAGTAGGTTCCTTCTTCGCAATTATAACAGGTAGTTCTTCCTTTACAACCTCTTCTTCAACCACCTCTTTCCCCTTCTTTGGTACAGCAATCTTTTCTTTTGTTTCATCAGGTAAATGGGGTTCTTCTTTTAATAACCAACCAAAGATATTATAAGGACGCCTTCTTTTAAGTAATTTCACCGTACTGGTACCCTCTTCAGAAATCTCTGGTGTAATATGTATCTCACCCGGGGATGTCTGGGCAATCTCTTCTCTTAATTTTTCTTTTGAAACACTGGTCTGTGAAGTTATACATCCAGCAAGCAAAAAACATACTATAACTGTCCATATAACTCTTAAATTTCTCATTAATCCGACTCTCTAAGGTAATGTTTTATTTTCTCTATTATATATATTATCCCACTTATCAGATATAAATTCCATTTTTCAGGTAATCAATATAATCCTTCACTCCTTCCTCAAGTTCTGTAAATTCCTCTGTAAAACCTGCTTTTCTTATTTTACTTATATTCGCTTGAGTAAAATATTGATACTTATCCCTATCTATCTCAGAAGGCATATCTACATATTCTATTTCAGGAGGAACTTTTAAACAATGAAATACTGCTAAAACAAGGTCTTTAAAACTCCTTGCTTTGCCAGTTCCTAAATTATATATCCCTCTCTTTTCTGGATGCTCAACAAAAAACATCATTACATCAACCACATCTTTTACATAGATAAAGTCCCTCTTTTGTTCTCCATCTTTGATATCTTTTCTATATGACTTAAAAAGTTTCTTTTTCCCTGTTTTCTTTATCTCTTCATATGCCTTTACAACAACACTTCTCATATCTTCTTTGTGATATTCGTTTGGACCATATACATTAAAAAACTTAAACCCCGTCACTTTATCAACAAATCCATTGGTAATCAACCACAAGTCAAAAAGATGTTTAGATACCCCGTATACATTAAGTGGTCTTAATCTCTTTGTGTTTTCATCTTCATCAGAAAAACCGTATTCTCCATTTCCATAGGTAGCAGCAGAAGATGCATAGATAAATCTTTTATTCCTACATAATATCCACTTTGCAAGTTTTAGGCTGTAGTAATAGTTATTGTAAAACATATACTCACATTCATTATTGATTGTTGAAGTGCATGCTCCGAGATGTATCAAAATATCAGGTATTTCTATTTTATTGTCCTCTATAATGGATAAAAATCTGTTTTTTTCTACAATATCCCGGAATTTCTTGCCTGCAACATTTTTTTCTTTTTCATCTGATGGATTATCCACAATCAAAATATCAGTATATCCCACATCATTTAGTTTTCTCAAAAAACAACTTCCTATAAACCCCATTCCTCCTGTAAGTATAATCTTCATATCCCTGCTTTCCTTATTTTCTCCGCTATCTTTGTTGTTGATAAACCTTTTATCACAGGAAATATATAGACCTTACCTCCATAACCTTCTACAATATCTCTACCAACAACTCTTCCTTTTTCGTAATCTCCACCTTTTACTAAAACATCTGGTTTGATTATTCTTATAAGTTCATATGGAGTATCCTGATGAAAAAGCACCACATAATCAACCATCTCCAATGATGAAAGAATTTCTGCCCTATCTTTCTCTTTCAAGAAAGGTCTTTTTTTTCCCTTCAGTCGTCTTACAGAACTATCAGTATTAAGCCCCACTATTAAAACATCTCCCAATGACTTTGCTTTTTTTAAAAGTCGGATATGTCCCTTGTGTAATATATCAAAACATCCATTAGTAAATACAATTTTTTTTTCTGCCTTCTTCAATCTTTTAACTATCTTTTCTATATCCTGAAAACTCTTTATTTTCTTTTTCATTGTAAGATATTCACATATTCTTTTTCCAAAACCTCTCTAAATATTTCCCTCAACTCTTTTTGACTTGTAGAGGCAGTTCCAAGTTTAGCCACTGTAATACCTGCTGCAATGTTAGATATTATTGCTGATTCAACCACAGAAGCCCCTGCTGAAAGTGATAGGGTAAAGACCGCTATTACTGTATCACCTGCACCTGTTACATCAAATACCTCCTTTGCTACTGTAGGTATGTGTATAATCTTTCTTCCCTTTTCAAAAAGCATCATTCCATCCTTACCGAGAGTAATCAAGAGATGTTCACATCCAAGTCGTTTTTTAATGCTCTCTCCTATTTTCTTTATACCTTCCATTCCCTCTGGTTCTTTTGTATGCAGAAATTCACTTGCCTCTGCTTTATTAGGTGTGATACAGGTAACATTTTTGTAATATGGAAAATGTTCAACCTTTGGGTCAACTGTTAGAACTTTATTATATTTTTTTGTATAGTTCAAAAATGCCCCTATAAGTTTTTTAGTAATAAATCCCTTACTATAATCAGAAATAATCACACCTGAAGAATTCTTACCCCATTCATCTATAACTTTTTTTATCTTTAAAATATCCTCATCCATAAGTTTTTTAATCTCTTCTCTATCAATTCTCACAACCTGCTGTGTTCTGGCTATTACTCTTGTTTTGGTTGTTGTAGGAGTATCTCTCTCAATAAGAAATACATCTATACCATTCTTTTCTAATATATCTTTAAGAACCTTGCCATTGCTATCTCTACCAATAGAAGCAATAAGAAAAGGTATACCATTGAGTGTCTTAATATTAAGTGCAACATTACCTGCACCACCTAACATCTGTTCTTCTCTCTGAACAAGGACAACAGGAACAGGTGCTTCAGGAGATATTCTTGATACATTTCCATAGATAAACCTATCAAGGATAAGGTCTCCTGTAACAAGGACCTTTGTTTTTTCATATCTACCAATAATTTCGTTAAATCTATCCTTATCAATAACTTTCCTCAATGCAATTTTTTCCATAAAGGTATTATATTATTTATAGAGGATTTCAGTCAATCAGAGGTCTTTATTTTATTCCTATAATTTCTCTGGCTTCTGAGGGGGAAGTAATATCTCTACCAATCTCTTCTGCAAATTTTACTATACGTTCTATCAGCATTACATTTGTGGCAAGTTTTGTCTTTTGAATATCATAGTATATATTATCTTCAAGCCCTACCCTAACATTTCCTCCCATAAGTATTGCAGCAAAATTTATAACTATTTGAAACTGTCCTATACCTGTTGCTCCCCATACTGCACCTTCAGGTAAACTCTGAACCATATGTACAAGGTCGGATAAAGTTGCAGGTGTAGAGTATAAGGAACCAAGAAGAATGTTAAAATAGAATGGTGGTTTTAAAATTCCTTTCTTAATCAGAACTTTTGCTGTCTGAATCATCCCTGGTTCAAATATTTCTATTTCCGGGATAATATTATTTTCTCTCATTTTTATCGCAAGTTTTTCTATCATATCAATGGTATTGATAGATATCTGCTGTGGAAAGTTTAAAGGTCCCATTGTAAGAGAAGCCATATCCGGTTTAACATCTCCTTTAAGTTCCAAACATTCTGAACGTTTTTCAAATGTGTTATGGATTCTCCCACTTGTAGATACACATATTATAAGGTCAGGACATCTCTTTCTTATTCCTTCAATTATCTTTTTATAAATCTCTTTTTTATAACTCGGTCTTCCTGTCTCTTCTCTTGCATGGATATGAACTATAGAAGCACCTGCACGACAACAATTAACACTATCCTCTATAATCTCTTCAACACTTACAGGCAAATGTGGATTATCCTTTTTTGTAGGAACCATACCAGTGATTGCTGCATTGATAATAAGTTTTTTATATGGTGTGACAGGATGTGGAAATAGTTCTTTCATTTTGACTGTCCTTCCATTTTTTCAGGTCAACTTCAAGAGTAGTCCAGTAATCTATATCAGGAGCACCAAATGTATGTAATTTTTTAACTTTTCCCACCTCTATATACCCAAAATGTCTTTTATACCATGCAATTGTTTCAGGAAGGTCAGTATTTGTTATAACCCTCTGTATCCCTTTTGCAAACATATCTTCCATTCTACATACCTGAAGTTTATAACCAATCCCTCTGCTTCTGTATCTTTTATCTACAACCATCAGTTCTGTCTTTGCTGTAGTAGAATCAAGAACTTTATATCCGCAGAAGCCCACAACCTTCCCATTAAGACGTGCCACAAAGTAATTTTCATATGTGATAGATGGCATCTCTGGTGAAGGTATATAGTGCATATTTGCCTGTTTTAAAAGGCGCATAATAGCAGGTCTATCTATATCTGTTGCTTTCTCTATAATTATATCACATGCATCATCTATCTCTCTCGCTAATTTTTCTATATAAGCATTTTTTTCCCAGTAACCGGGTTCTATCTGCCACTTAGAACCCAATTCAAAATCAAATGAAACAGGTTCCCATTTAATATAGCCTGTCTGATGATAATTTGTAAGTTCGCTGAAGTATATTCTATCCTCAACAAGAAAAAAATCCACCCTGATAGCATCAAAAAGACCTCCTAATTTCTCAGCCATATCTATCATCTTTTCAAGAGAAGGTGGTTTTGAATCAGGGGGGGCCTGTTTTGCTTTCCCTTTTACATTAAGATATTGCCAGTCAGGTGTGTACATACCAAGTGATTTATCAGAAAATCTGTTGTATATAACCTGAATAAGATGACACTTACCATGAATAATAAAAAATTTATAGTCCGTTGGTAATTTACCTTCCTTATCTTTCATAATTTTCTCTATAATTATTCTCTTCTTTATCGGTTGATATGCCCACTCATACTCCCTAACCCCATAGGTTATTTTCAACCATTTTCTACATTGTGAGACAATTTCACCCTTTTCAATTTTCTTTCCCTTCCTTGTAATAAATGCCTCCCCCTGTTTAACTATAATATGCCATCCAGAACCATGATTGGGCTTTATAATGTATTCTTCAGGCAGTTTATCAAAAGGAATAGATTCAGGTCTATCTGTGACATAAAGAAGTGGTACTAAAATATTTTCTGCTTCCTTTACTCCAAGAACTCTTTTTACATACTCTCTAACCTTATATTTATCTGCTACTACAGGTATAAGAGGATTTCTATCATAAATTTTTTTCCATACAATTTTTTCACCGAAACTACGGGGATTTTTAAGATTCAGGTCATAACCTGTTACCCTTTTAAATCGCCTCTTTTCTCCTCTATAACCCGTAATTTTCTCCCATAAATTGTATAAAATTATACCGACCAATCTTCCGACCTTCAGTTCTTACCGAACCAGTATAAATCCTGTTCCTTTCTTAACTTAACAGCAAGGTTATCTTCAAGTTCTACATCATCATATGTAATAATATCATCTTTTTTAACATCTCTCTTAAGTGTAGCAAAACTGGCTAAACCTAACGGCAACATTTTTTCTCTGAATGATATGTCTGCCTTTTCTACAAGTCCATAATAATCATATCCACCGATTTCATCAAGTTTTATCCCTGCTTTCAAGTCCCTTTTCGCCACTGTTATAACCTCTGAACACCATACCTTTGGAGATAGAAAAGGGCTATTAAAAAATAGGGCTTTTGCTATGGTTAAAGGTGCTTCAATACTTCCGAGATGATGGTCACGAAAAAATAGATAATACGGACCAATACCTTTTTTATAATTTTTCATTTCTGCTTTTAATCGCTCATTTTGAGTATAGCCAATCACAAATACAGGACCACCCATATCTGGCTCTGTTGACCCAAATGTATAGTCAATATGTCCTCCTGATAAAGTATCAAGGTCTATAAGATTATGAAATGTCTTTACTATATCTATTTTCTTTGTATCTGGACCGTACATCCCTCTTTTAAATGGCGGGAAATTAAAAGCATTAGCAACAACTGATAATTCAATAGATATTTTAGAACCATCTGCAGCGCCGCTGTATGAATAAGGATTACCACCTTCTGGAACCCATGGCATTACTCCTTCAGGTGTCTGGTAATGGTCAAGAAAAAGTTTACAATTTCCGACTATTCTCGGCTCAAATCCCCAGGATATAACTGTATCTATCATCTCTGCAAGACAGCCCGGCTGGTCCCCCTCTGTATTTGTATATATAATTCCCTTTTCTAATGCCTTTTTAGAAAGTATCAGTCCAATGGTAGCATCCATTTCACTATTAATTGTTGTAAAAGGAATCTTGTTTTCAATAGAAAAAAGGGCTGTTTTTGCACCCGATATAACACCACCTGTACTTTCATGAATAATATCTATATTAAACTTCTCTAAATCCTCTAATAAATTTACATCATTTGCAACAATATACTTATATCTATCTATCTTCTTAATATCTTCCGTTCTTTCAATATACAAAATATCTTCTTTTTTAATCCCAAATTCAAAGTACGCCTTTTTACATTTATTGATATCCTTATCAATAAGGAGACGTGGTACCATAAAACCCGATCTTTTAAGAGCACTTACAAAACAAATTCCCCACCAGCCACAACCAACAATTCCTACATTAACCTCTTTTTTTAGTCCTTTCAATGCCTCATATATCTCTCTCATTATAGTCCCTCCAGTATTTTTATAAATGACTGTAAATGGTAACTGAATGTATATTTATTGCGAATATCCGCCATTACAGATAACCCATATCTCCATTTTTCTGTCCCAAATAATGATTTTATTCTTTTTATATCTTCTTCTATTTTATCTTTTGATATAAAAAATGGGTAATCCTCTGGTAATATCTCAAGAGTTCTCGGTGTCTTTTCAACAATTATATTAGAATTACATTCAGCAGCAATAAGTATTTTCGTAAGTGGCTTATATAATATATCATCCTTTACTTTATCTTTCCTTACATCTATATGCATATTAAAATCAGTAAGTTTTTTTATACTCTCTAACGAAGAGGGGAGCAGAGTCAGAGATATCTCTTTTTGTAGCTTATTCAATATCTTCATCTCCGCATTTCTCTTATATCCAAAATAGCAGCATTTAATTGTATCAAAATTTTTATATTTCTTCTCTCTAAACAGGATATAAATAGCAGGGTCTGCATAACCATATAGAACTGTATATGTTTTTTTCTTATCTTTTGAAATTTCATCTACTAATGTTCTGTTTGGATAAATAATAAAGTCGGCAATGTCTATCAATCTGTATGTCTCTTCCTTCCACAGGCAGTAAGCATCATGTATATCAAAAATTATCCTATTTCCGTTTTTTTTCAATTTCATAACATCAATTTCTTCAGATATCCTCTGCACAATTACAACTATAGAATCGTAGATACTATCAACATTGGTATAATAACCTGAATATGCCTTAATGCCTGACTGTCTCAATGCTTCAAGTATATATGAACCACCTAACTTAAAAGAAATGGATTTATAAGGACCAAAGAAATAAACTGGTTTTATATCTTTTTTCAATCTACATAATCTTTGGTACTTCAAGATTTTAACAGTATCTTTTCTTATCTTTACATTACTTATAGCATATCTTATTGTTTTAAACGGGTGTTTCAAAAAAATCATAAGAAAAGGAAATATCATTTTCAAAGTTTCTCTATATTTTTTAGTTTTGGTGTTGAAGTATCTTTTCATATACTGACACTATCCGTTTCCCAACTACCTCATAAGAGTATTTATTTCTTGCCTCATAAGATATCTTCTGTCTGTTATATTTCTCTGGATTATCCAGCATATATAACATTGCTTTTGCAAGTGCTTCAGGATTGTCTGGCTCTACAAGAATTCCATTGGTATCATTTATTATTTCCGGTACTCCCCCAACTTTTGTAGCAACCACAGATAATCCACAACATAATGCTTCTAATAATACACACGGAAGATTTTCAAATTTGCTTGGCAGGACAAAAAATACGGATGATTGCATCATAGATGCTATCTCTGTTTTTTGTTTTCCACCAAGAAAATGGATAAACTTATCAAGAGAAAAATCATGAACCATCTTTTTATACTCTTCCAATCTCTCACCTTCACCCACTATATTAAGTTCCCAGTCCTGTCGGATATTATGCAGGACTTTACAGGCATTTATAAGAACAGGTATATTTTTCTTAGGATGCATAGCCGCAACACACAAAATTCTCTTTATATATGATTTATTTTTTATATCAGAACTACAATTAAAATAATCAGGAACTGTATTGGGAATTATTTCAAAATTACCTTTGATACCATAAGAAAAAATATCATTTTTTAAGGACTCACTTACTGGTAGAACCAAATCAGCATTTTCCATACCGAGCCGCGCAATTTTTAATTTCTTCTTATTCATTGTCTTCCGTGCGTAACCTGAATAGTGTTCAGTGATAACATATGGGATACCATATCTTTCTTTTATTATACAGGCAGGCACACCTGTTTTATATATATTGGCATGTATAATATCAGGTTTAAAACCATCTGACAAAAATTTTTCAAAACTGAGTATAATCCCTTTTATATAACTGGAATAAGAAGGTAATAAAGGAATTTCTCTATATGTAAATCTTAAAATTTTTAATCCATCTTCATCTGAAAAAGAAGACCTGTATCTTGTTCTCTGCCACTTTACACCCTTTCCATGTATAACTGCAACATCCCAAAATTTTGATACAGCGAGTGCATGTTCCTTTATAAATATACCACTATAATTTCCACCTTCAGGAAACCATCCTGCTATAAAAAGTACTTTCATCGGAATTTACTCTTCAAGATTAAAGGAAGTGTTTTAATCATCTTTCTTAATGCCTGTTGATTCAAAGGATATATAAAATATGCTCTTGAAAAACAGTTTATGCTTTTTTTCACTTTACCCAAAGTGAGATAATCTTTTCCTGCACTATATAACATCTTGCTTATAGACCTACGGCTTAAAGTAGTTCTATGTTTCCTAATAAATAATTCCCTTGCCTTATTCCTTTTTTCAATATCTTTACCTAAAGACCCCGGTGTATTATGGTATATTAACAACGGTTCATCAATAAATCCGAATGTATAGAATTTTCTGAGCCGATATACATAATCAACATCTTCCAACGATATAAAAGATTCATCAAAGAAACCTACTTTTTCAATAACTTCCTTTTTAAGCATAATCTGGTGAACCCATACAAACCATTTGTCTCCTATTATTTTCCTTAAATACTGTTTCCCCTTTTTCTCTTCTAATACACTACAGTATACAACCTGTATATCTCTATTTTCTGTAAAGAACTTTACCTGTTTATCAATTCTTTCTGGTATATATTCATCATCTGAATCAAGAAAGGTAATAAAATCACCTTTTGACATCCTTATTCCTGTATTCCTTGCAGATGGAAGTCCTTTATTTTCAGTATGTCTTATATACCTTATTCTCGGGTCATTAAATCTATCACAGATAATTTTTATATCCTCATCTGACCCATCATCAACAACTATTATTTCAATGTTTCTATATGTCTGGTTCACAACACTCTTAAGTGTTCTCGGTAATAATTCTGCTCTGTTATATACAGGAATAATTATACTTACTAATGGATTGTTTTTATTTTCCATTATACACCTCTTCATATACTTTAAGTGTTTCCCTCGCTGTCTTCTCCCATGTAAACTGCTTTGCTCTTTCTAACCCTTTTGTCCTTAACTGCTCTCTCAATTTCTCATCTGTAAGCAATCTCTCCATATTCTCTGCCATCTCATCTACATTATAAGGGTCTATAAAAATACCTGCATCTCCTACCACTTCTGGAAGAGAGGATGTATTGGAAGTTATTACAGGACAACCACAAGACATTGCCTCAAGTGGTGGAAGTCCAAACCCCTCATAAAGGGAAGGATATATGAAAAACTCAGCAGAACTGTAAAGATAAGGAAGTTCTGTATGAGGAATGTAGCCAAGAAATATAATATCTTCCCTTATAGAATCAGGTAATCTATTAAAAATAGCATACCATTCACCATATTTTTTAACCTTTCCAAATGAAACTAACTGACAATTATTGTTCTTTCTTATCTTTTCAAAAGATAAAAGTATTCTTGCAAAATTTTTACGGGAAGGATAAACAGGGGAAGTAAGAATAAACCTTTTTAAAATTTTATATTTATTAAGAATACCTTTATTAATTTCACGTGGATAAAATATTTCATCCTTACCTAAATGTGTAACACTGATTTTTGATGGGTTTACAGATAGGTATTTTACTATATCATCCTTTGCGGCATTTGACACTGTTATAATTCTATCAGATTTCCGTATTACTTCCTTCAAGAATTTTCTTCCTCTTTTGCATTCTTCAGGCATCAATAAATTTAATTTTTCATTGAATTCAGGTAATAAAGGAATAATATCATGAACAGTAACAATTTTTTTTGCCTTAAATGTAGTAGAAAGAACCTGTGAATGGTCATAACTATGCAGTATATCAACTTTTCCAGTAAATAATTCAACAGGCAGATATTTTCTTCCTATATACGAATGGAATCTGTATATTCTTGCTTGGAAGTTTTCCTGGTCAGGGATATAAGATTTGATTTTATTGTATTTTTCTTTATAACCCCGTGATGCAATATCAAAAAATAAATAGTAATTTTGTTTATCAATCTTTACAAGATTCCCGATAAGATAGTATATATACCAGCCAATCCCCGTTCTTTCTTCTCCCATACTATTACAGTCAATTGCTATCCTCATTTCTCGTTCCTAATATCTCTAAAAAGCATATCATCATTTCTTGATATTTCTATACACCCATGTATAGATTTTGTATTGATTTTAAGCAAAACTATCACAACTATAAAGTAAATAAATTTCATTGCTTTTTCCTTATAAATTACCACCCCAAACTATTTTCAACTGAAGATACAACTTCCTTATAATAAACCTTCTTGTGTGGCAATTTTTAAGATGTTCCTTTGCTAACTCAATCTCTCCTGCCTTAATACAGTGTGAAGCAGAACTCAATCTGAACCTGTTTGCATATTCTATTATATATCTTTTTCTTCTTTCTGGAATATCAGGATTGTTTCTTAAATACTCTTCCAGTGTATCCACTACCTTAAACCCTTCTAAAACCTTATGCAACTTTATAACTGACCCAGGAATATCTTTATAATATACCGCCCCCACATACCTACTGAATGCAATCGGATACCTTAATGCAATACGAGCCCACATATCAAGGTCTCCTCCCTTCTTCACCCCTTCAGGAAAATATCCTGCCTCTTCAAATACCCCCTTAGGTACAGCAACTGCCCCTGTCCATACAGGTGATGTCCCATATACACAACTCTTAAAATAGTCAGGTATTATCCCCTCCCAATCACCTTCAGGTATATACCAGAACTTAGGCACCTTTATCTTCTCCCCTTCTCTCTCTTCATACGCTGTTGCATATGCCCCTGCAGAAGAAAATCTCGCCCTTAACCTTAACACTGTCTCAAGAAAACTTTCCCTCCACTCATCATCTCCATCCAGAAATGCTATTAAATCACTTTTCGCATTTCGTATCCCTTCATTCCTCGCCTTATGTCCCCCAGGTGATGGACTATCTCTATGTATAATCCGTATCCTGCTATCTTTATAACCCTCCACCACCCTCTCACTCCCATCTGTAGAACCATCATTAACCACGATTAACTCAAAATCCTGCATCGTCTGACTTAATATGGATTCAACCGCTCTACCTATATATCTTACCTTGTTATAAAGTGGTATCACTACTGATACTTTCGGCATATCCCATCCTTCATTCTTAATAGTTCTGCTAACACTGACATTTCAAATTCTCTTTCGTTATTGTATCTTAAAACCTTAACAATCCCTGTTTTTTCAGCATAATCAATATCTTTTCCCAGGTCATCTATAATTATCAAACCCTTTCTTTTGTTACCAGGAAGTTTAAATCTGTTTGTATTTCTATCTCTTTCCATCCTTCTTTTTTCACACATATCATAATTCGCCATTACAAATACAGTTATATCCGGATAAAGAAAGTGTTTTCTGAATAATACAGGGATATTTTCAAAAAGAACTCTCCTGAAGGAATACATCCTTATTAAACTTATTCTTCTAAACAGCCCTTCATCTATAAATACAAAATCACATTTTAATGATTTGCCCTTTATTATCATTATCTGCATCTTAATCCACCACCTCAAACAGGTACACATCCATCTGTATCCCTTAGGGATAAAAAGAAGGACAAACAGGATAGATAAAAAGAAAGACACTGGTCTGGAAATAACAAAATCTAAAAAGTCCTTTTCAGTCAGGATATAATCAGAAAGGTCAACACATTTATATCCAGGTGAAAGATATTGAATTAGTTTATCCTTCACATATGTCTTACCTGCTCCTGCCTTACCTGACAGGTCAATAATTAAAGGTCTTTTGAAACTATCCATTTGGCATATCTCTTTTGCTGTGATAAATTTTATCACAGGGGAAATATGAAAGAAAAAGTTTATACATTAAAGTTCGTGTTAAATGGAATTTATGAAAATGAGGAGGAGATAGAGAGGTTTTTAAAAATTTTTGAATTCTCCATTGACTTTATCTCTCCCTTCTCTCTCTGGCGATTACTTTATAACCTGAAAAAATACAAAACATTGCAGTTAAATCATCTTCTCAGTTATATCTTTAACATACGGGAGAGATTCTGTAGATTTAAGGGGACAGATGAGGAAGAAGGACAGCCAATGTTTCTTATAAGGGTAGATGACTTTCCTCACTGGGAAAAATCAATAGATGACTTCAAAAGATTCCATTCTATTATGGAAGAGTTTGAAACACCTTATCTCTTAGGTGTAACACCATACCTTTCTTTAGATAGACATAATCCGTTTAACAATAGATTTAAAATATTAGAAGAAAAAGAAGTAGAAATAATAAAGCATCCTTTAATAGAGATTGCTATGCATGGATTTACACATCAAACAAACAATCCTAAGAGGAACCAGGAATTTGTGGGTCTGAAAGAGAAAGAGGTGAAAGAAAAGATAGAAAAAGGGTTAAAGATACTCAGAGAAGTTGATATAAATCCCACTGCCTTTATTCCACCCTTTGACGAAGTTGATTTAACTTCTTATAAAGGACTTTCAAAATACTTTAAAATTATTACAGGAGGACCTGAATCTGCTAAATATTTAGGATATAAGGTATCTCCTTCATATTTTGAGGGTGCTTTATATATCCCTTCTTATAGACCTTTATCCAGCTATCAACGGTGTAGCGGATTGGTGAAAGCAATAAAAAGCTCTGATATTATGTCAATAAAAAGATGTGTGATATTACCTGTTGTTATACACTGGACAAGAGAGATAAATGACAGATATGAATCCCTCAGAAAACTTTTGAGTATATTAGAAGGTAAGGTTATAAACTGGAAAATATTATTATCTTTTCAAAATCTCAAATAAAATCTGTTCAAGTTTTTCTCCCTGTTTTTCTACACTGAAATCCTGAATTTTTTTGTAGCCCTCTTCTGATATTGTTCTAAAGTATTCATTATTTTCAATAAGGTTTATGACCCCTCTCAAAAGTCCTTCTCTATCTCCTATCTTGACTACAATTGCTGTCTTACCGGGAATAGTATAGTCAGAAATACCCCCTACCTCTGTTGTAACAACAGCACACCTTGATGCCATTGCCTCCATAGGAGGATTAGGAGATGCTTCCTTTTCACTTGGGAATATGAGAATATCTGTGGTTTTATAAAAATTTATTAAATTATCCCTTGTATTCCCATCTATAAATTTTACAAAAGGAGGAATGTCTTTTTCTGCCCATTCTCCTATGACATGGAACTTTAGTGATGGATATCTCATATAAAGTTGCTCCATAACCCAGAAACCATTTTTCATTCCTTTATATTTATTACTCGGATAATATACCATTCCTATCGTTTTTGGCTCCTTTCTTTTTATAGAGTTATAAAAAGTTCCAGTATTAACACCATTAAGTAAAAGAAAAATCTCTCTTTTTAACTGTTTCTCAAGTATTTGCTTAACAATAGATGAAATTGCAACAATATACACATTTTCAGGGATGCAATCAACATTTTCAGCGTAGATAACGGAACATACCCTCATTACCTTTCTACCACATCTTTCAGAAAGTTTTTCAACCAGAGGGAGAGATGCTTGCATAGAAAAAAATAATATGTCAGCAGAATCAAGATATTTCTCATCGATTGAGGGAATAATCTTAACCGGACATCTAACATCTATCCAGGGTAATTTTTTAATTTCTCTTATTCTTTTTCCGGAAATGTAGTGAGCAATCTCTGCCAATTTCATCTCAATAATATCTTTTCTATTCTTTGGACACCTTCTTCTGACCGGTTTTATAACAGAAACATTATGCCCTTTTGAGTACAGATAATTACCATATTCTAAAAGCTGTCTGTTAGGACCACTCGGTCTTTTATCAATTGAACAGAGAATGTTTATTTTCATCGCTCAATATTTCCTTTGCTTTATTATATATATCCTCTACTGTAATTGCTTTCATACACCTCATATCATCACAAACTCTTTTATAACAGGGATTACACTCAACTTTTTTGTATATATACTCTGCCCCTTCAGGACATATCATAAAAGGGTCTGTAGAACCAAATATACCGATTGTCTTTGTCCGCACTGCAGTAGATATATGCAACGGACTGGAATCAGTGGTTATTACAAGAGATGCTCTTTCAATTACAAGACAAAGGTTATGAAAATCCGTTTTATCAACAAGATTCTTAGGAATATATCTCATTTTAGACATTATCTCTTTTACATATTCATACTCACCAACACCTATAAAAATAACCTCATATCCGTCCCCTATCAACCTATCAGCAAGTTCCGCAAATCGTTCTTTTAACCACCTTTTTGCGATATAACCTTTCGTAGAGAGTGGATGTACAACTATCCATTTTTTACTTTCATCAAGATTATATCTTTTTATAAGATTACAGAAATTTTTTCTTTTCTCTTCAGAAATCCACAATTCTGGCTGTTTTACATAATTTTTTATACCGAGTAATTCCAGAACAGATTGAGATGGTTTTTTATCTTTATAAGAATTCTTTGCCTGCTCTTTCTTTGTTTTCCTTTTAACTCCTTTAGTAAGAAATATCCTGCCTAACCTCCTTCTGTAGTAGCCATATCTTTTCTTTGCCCCTGTAAGAAAACAGTAAAAGTTTGTTTTGAGATTTCCCTGTATATCCAGAACAATATCAGGTTTTAACCTTCTCAATTTTGTAAATATCCTCAAAAAGGAGAAAAATCTTCGTCTTTTTGGTAAAAGAAAAATTTGGGTAAATATAGGAGATGCTTCAACAACTTCTTTATAGATATCCTGAGTTAAAAGGTATATATCATCTTCTGGAAAATTCATTTTAACTGTACGGAAAAAAGAAGAAGCACTTATTATATCTCCCAATGCACCTGTTTTTATAATAATGACTTTCATAAGTCAAAAAGGAGGGGTTGTTCTTTTTCATCAAGAAATAGCATTGCTGCTTTTATAACTTCTTCCGGTGAAATCTGCTTTATACAAAGATAGTCCTTTCTACACCTTCTTTTCTCATTGCAAGGGAAACAGGGTATATCGCTATGAACCACTATATTTTTTGTTCCAATAGGTCCATATCTGTAAGGACTTGTAGGTCCAAATATCGCAACTGTAGGACAGTGCATTGCACTTGCAAGATGAAGTGTTCCTGTATCATTGGTAATAATAAGAGATGCCTTCTCAAGAAGTGCTGCAAGTTGTTTGAGAGTTGTCTTCCCTGCAAGATTAAATATATTCTCACTGTTAATAAGTCCTTTTATCTTATTCCCAATCTGCTCTTCATAGTGGGCACCAGTAATTATAATCTTCAATGAGTCATAACTATTAAGAAGAGCATTCCCTATATCAGCAAATTTCTCCTCAGATAGTCGTTTTTTCTCTCTACCACCTGGATTAAAAATTACTATTCTATCTGATGATTTTATTCCGAGTGTCTTTAAGAATATCTCCAGCGCCTCCCTGTCTTTTCTGGAAACAGGGAAATAAAGGGATATGTTTTCTTCCTTTCCAAAAAAAGGAATAAGAAAATTCAAAAGTCGCTCTGCTTCATGAGTAAAGGTTTTTTCTGAAAAGAATTCTTTTAAGAAAAACGTAAGTCGGTATCTACCTCTTATAAAAAATGGTAAAAGAGAGTTTTTGAAATCAACTATAAGGTCATATCTTTCTCTCCGGAGTTCATTAATCAATCTTACCACGTTAACAAAGCGGTTTAACCTTCTCCCCCCTCTGAATATATAATAGTTTGTAAACCATGGATTTCCATCAGCAAACTCAATTGCACGTTTTCCTACAATTACATCTATCTGGGCTTCCTTAAATGTATCTCTTATCTTTCTAATAGAAGGACTTAGAAGGAGATTGTCCCCCAAACATCCTGGACATATAAGAAGTATCCTTTTTACATTATATTTTGCAATATCTTTTGGGCACATTCTTCTGCCTCATTGAGTTTGTTGAATTTTTTATTACTTATGCCTATGATCTTTTCTATAATAGATCTTACTTTATCAACTGGTAGATATTCAGCATACCCTTTTTCTATAAGTTTTTCAAGGGTCTTATCAAATATCAATCTTTTCTCATTTCTCCTCTCCACACCGAGAATAAGAACACCGCTACCTGAAGTGGCGGCTTCAGAAACCATATTTATACTGTCCTCAGTAACTAAAATATATCTACATAGAGAAAGTATCCCGGGATAAAATGTCCGTTTAGAATAACCAGGAAATTCTGCATAGATAAATGCTCTATCATATTGTATTTTTTCTAAAATAAATGAGACAACTTCCTTTTCTGTTCTTCTTGATGTGGTAATTATAAAATTATATCTACTTTTCAGTGGCTCTATTGACCTAAATAATTCTTTTATCCATCTTATGGATATTGTATAATTCTGGTCATTCCCTCCAATAAGAATACCTATTATTTCTTTCTCTTCTGGCAAAGTCAGGACTTTTCTCAATTCTTTTCTTTCCTTCTTTAACATCTCTTCTGTTATACAGTTCGGTGCTCCTAATGTAACTATTAGATTTTTCTGTTTTTTATCTCTTAATTTTATAAAGTCATGGTATGGAATAACAGCAAAATCAAAAAGTTTCAGAGGAATTATTGAAGGAACCATTATATTTACAGAAATTGCCTTCTGTCCTCTCGCAAGTATGAGATTAACAGGAGCAAGAATAGAACCAGCAGATATAATAACAGTAAATTCCTTTTTTAATATATCTTTCTGTTCTTTCAATAGGAATTTTAAAAAAACTTTGCCACATCTCCATAATTTAAAAACACACAGGATGGAAAGCAATTTACTCAGTAAGGGATAACTCCCTTTTCTGAAAGGGAGACGATATACAGGTCCTTTCAATTTGACATCAAGAATTTCAATTTCTGTTGAATGAAATGCCTGTGCTATTCCTAACGACTGGTTCAGATTTCCCTTAAACCCATCATTAAGAACAAGAATTTTCATAATTAGAGCCGGACTTCAATACCTTTGTTTTTGAGAAAATTTTTTATTTGAGAGATAGTATATTTTCTAAAATGGAGTAGAGAAGCAAGAAGGACTGCACTTGCTTTACCATTGATTATAACATCTGACATGTGTTCAAGAGTTCCTGCACCACCTGATGCAATAACAGGGATATTAACACTTTCTGCTACTTTCCTTGTAAGTTCTATATCGTATCCTTCCTGTGTTCCATCCATATCTATACTTGTAAGAAGGATTTCTCCTGCTCCTAAATCCTGAACTTTTTTAGCCCACTCTACTACATCTATTCCTGTAGGTGTTTTGCCACTTTCTACATAAACTTCCCATTTATCACTACCTAACCGTTTGGCATCAACAGCCACTATAATACATTGACTCCCAAACTTCTTTGCCCCTTCTGTTATAAGTTCCGGGGTTCTTACAGCAGATGTATTTATAGAAATCTTATCTGCTCCTGCTTTTAAAAGTTCTTCTATATTTTCTATACTTTTTATTCCACCACCAACTGTCATAGGTATAAAAACAACTTCCGATACCTTCCTGACTACATCCACCATCGTTTTTCTACCTTCAATAGTAGCACTGATATCTAAAAATACAATTTCATCAGCATTCTCCTTACTGTAAAAGTCCGCATGTTCCACAGGGTCCCCTGCCTCTCTTAAATTTTCAAAGTGTACTCCTTTAACAACCTTACCATCCTTTACATCCAAACATGGAATAATCCTTACCGCAGCCATTTTCCCTCCAGAAAATTTTTTAAAAACCTTATACCATTATCTCCACTCTTTTCAGGGTGGAACTGAATGCCTACTATATTATCTTTTCTTACAAAGGATGTAAACTCTATGCCATATTCAGTTCTCCCCCCAACAGTGGAAATATCATCCGGTTCTACATAATAGGAATGAGCAAAATAAAAATATCTATTATCACCAATATTGGAAAATAAAAGATTATCTGGATTTACAAGATTTACCCTGCTCCATCCCATATGAGGAACTTTAAATCTATTATCAAGCCTTAACTTTTTCACCTTACCACTGATAATATCCAGTCCTTTACAAGCTCCTTCTTCGCTATAAGAGAAGAGCAATTGTAATCCTAAACATATTCCGAGGAATGGCTTACCATTATTTATCTCTTCTATAAGCACATCTTTTATGCCTTTTTTGAAAAGTCCCTTAATTCCATCATCAAAAGCACCTACCCCAGGAAGTATAATAATATCTACTTTATTGAGGTCATCTGCCTTCTCTATAATGAATGGACACCCTCCACATGCAACTACTGAAGTATAAACACTTCTTATATTACCTGCCCCATAATTGATTATTCCAACCCTGTAATCCATAATTAGAAAATTAAAAGTTTTTTATAAGATATATTCCTACTCTACTATTTTTTTATATCTGAATGATATTCCTGGATACTCTTTACAGTTATTTCATTTTCTTTTAATTTTTTGATTGCAACAAGTGTGGCTTTTGCACCGGGAATTGTAGTTATAAGAGGTATATTTCTACTTACTGCAATACTTCTTATAGAAGTAATATCTTTTTTAGGTTTTTTACCTGAAGGTGTATTAATAATAAGAGTTATCTGATTGTTCTTTATATAGTCAAGAACATTGGGACGTTCTGTCTCATAAATTTTGGGGACTATTGTCGTCTCTATACCACTTTCTTTTAAGAGTTTGCCTGTTCCTGCACTTGCGAGAATAGAAAACCCAATTTCTTTAAATCCCCTTGCAATTGGTACTATTGCCTGTTTATCTTTATCTTTTACACTTATAAATACAGCCCCTGAAAGAGGTAGTTTCTGTCCTGCGGCTATCTGACTTTTAGCATATGCCATCTCAAATGTTTTATCTATTCCTATAACCTCTCCTGTGGATTTCATCTCAGGACCCAATACAGCATCAACACCAGGAAATCTAACAAAAGGGAAGACAGATTCTTTGACCGCAAAATAGTCCACCTTAACCTCTTCAGTAAAACCAAGTTCTTTCAATGTCTTCCCCACCATTATCTTTGTTGCTAATTTTGCGAGGGGTACTGCTATTACCTTACTTATAAAAGGAACTGTTCTTGATGCTCTCGGATTAACTTCAAGTATATATACAGTATTATCTTTTACAGCATACTGAACATTTATCAGTCCTTTTATATTAAGCTCAAATGCAAGTTTTTTTGTTGCAGTAATTATTTCTTTTATGATATTTATGTCTAAACTATATGGGGGGAGAACCATTGCACTATCTCCTGAATGCACACCCGCCTCTTCAATATGTTCCAGAATTCCTCCTATTACACAACATTGCCCATCGCAGATAGCATCTACATCAACCTCTACTGCATCTTCAAGAAATTTATCTATAAGAACAGGTCTTTCAGAAGAAACATCTACTGCCTTCTGCATAAATGCCTTTAACGATTCCCTATCGTAAACAATTTCCATCGCCCTTCCACCTAAAACATAAGAAGGCCTTACCAGTACAGGATATCCAATACGTTCTGCTATTATCTCTGCTTCTTTGAATGAAGTTGCTGTGCCATTTGGAGGTTGTCTAAGCGATAATTTTTCAAGAAGGGTTTTGAATTTTTGTCTATCTTCAGCAATATCTATAGCTTCAGGACTTGTCCCTAAAATTTTAACCCCTTCCTTTTGTAATGGTATTGCAAGATTAAGAGGCGTCTGTCCACCGAATTGCAATATAACTCCCTCTGGTTTTTCTTTTTCTACTATATTTAAAACATCTTCCACTGTAATCGGTTCAAAATATAGACGGTCAGATGTATCATAGTCGGTACTTACTGTTTCTGGATTACAGTTAACCATTATACTTTCATATCCCTCTTCTCTAAGTGCAAAAGAGGCATGAACACAACAGTAATCAAACTCTATCCCCTGTCCTATTCTATTAGGACCTCCTCCGAGAATTACCACTTTTTTCTTCCTGGTTTCAGGGACTGTGTTTGACTTCTCAAATGTAGAATAATAGTATGGCTTTTCTGCCTTATATTCTCCAGCAACACTATCCACTGGTTTGAAAACTGCTTTTATACCATCTTTTTTTCTCATTTCTCTTACCTTCCTTTCATCACACTTCAGAATAAAAGATAATTGTCTATCTGAAAAACCGGACTTTTTTGCTTTTCTAAGTAGTTCCAATGGAAGTGTATTAATGTTATATTTATACAATTCCTTCTCAACATCAACAATTTCTTTTATATTATAAAGGAACCAGGGGTCTATAGCAGAATGTTTATATATTTCTTCAATGGAGAAATTAGCAAGTATTGCATATCTCAGATAAAATATCCTTTCATCATCTGGAACACTTATCTTTCTTACTATCAACTCTTTTTCTTCCTCTGTAAATTCGTGGTTTATATGCCATCTATCTTTTTTATCAGAACCAAGTCCAAACCTGCCTATCTCAAGAGAACGGATACCTTTCTGGAGTACTTCTCTGAAATTTCTACCTATTGACATTGCTTCACCAACTGCCTTCATAGAAGTAGTAATGGTTGTATCAGCACCAGGGAATTTTTCAAAAGTAAATCTCGGGATTTTGAAAACACAGTAGTCCACTGTTGGTTCTGAAAAACAGGTTGTTTTACCTGTAATCTGATTTTTTATCTCATCAAGGGTATAACCAATAGCCAGTTTTGTTGCTATTCTGGCAATAGGAAAACCCGTTGCTTTTGAAGCAAGTGCAGAACTTCTGGATACACGAGGATTTACTTCTATAATAACCACATCTCCATCTTCAGGATTTACAGCATACTGGATATTCGCTCCACCATTAACTCCTATCTTCCTTATCACCCTTTTTGAAAGTTCTACAAGATTCTCATACTCCCGGGTACTCAATGTTTGAGCAGGAGCAACTACAATACTATCCCCTGTATGTCTGTCTCTTATACACATCT
>JAOAIL010000011.1 GCA_026414725.1 bacterium | reverse complement strand
CCACCTAATTCCTCCCCCCTCATATGGGGAGGACTGTTCTTCCATCTCCCTTGAAGGGAGAAGGTGATTATTTTAAAAGTACTGCAATACCACTTAACATAAGCACAACAGCAAAAATCTTCCTCAATTTTTCTTTTTCTGTTCGTATGCTTATCTTTGCTCCGAGAGGTGCTGCTACCGTTGAGCCAATAGCGAGCATAATCCCTGTACGGAAGTCAACCAGTCCTCTTACCATATACCCTGTAGCACCTGATATAGCATTGAAAAGTATAGCAACCACTGCTGTTCCTATACAGGTATGTATGGGAACTTTAAGGAATATATAAAGAAGAGGGATAAGAAGTACTGCTCCTCCCACACCACAGAGACCTGATACAAAGCCAGAGAGAAGTCCTATGATTAACGCTTTTATCTTATTAAAGGCATCTTCTTTACATATTTCATCATTGTTCTCTTTCTGAAAAAACATCCTTATACCGAGACCTGTAATCACTAAAACGAATATATACTTCACTAAAACATCTGAAAGACGACTTGTAATAAAAGCACCTGCCTGTGCTCCTGCAATCCCTGCAGGTACAATAAAAAAGACCAGTTTTGTGTTGACCTTGTTATGCTTTATATAATTTACAAGTGCTGATATTGCGGAAAAGATAATAACAAACAAACTTGTTCCCACTGCCTGTTTTATTGGGAAGTCAAATATATAGACAATAGCAGGTACCATTAAAGAGCCACCACCCATACCGAAAAGCCCACAGATAAACCCAGCCAACAGCCCTGTAAGTATCCCCTGAAACCATAATATCATTATATCTGTTCCTTATTATTTCAATATCCGGCTTATTTTATCACTTTTTGATATTCCTCTTCAAAAAAGCAGGATATTATAGACAATTACTTTTAAAAACTGTAAAATGGTAAATACAATGGGCATAAAATTTAAAGTAAAATGTGAAAATTGTGGAAGACCTGCCACCATAAATACTCAGAAGGTCTGGATAAAGTGGAGATATAATCCTGCTACTGGAGAATATTCTAAAAATTATGAATTGTTATACGATATTGACAGTGCCTGTGGAGATGAAAATTTGCATTTCTGTGAGACATGCTTTACCAGATGGAGGGATGAAAGCAACACTACAGAAACTCAAAAATAATGAGTTTTGTATCACTGCCTTACTACTGGATGAGTTTATAAAGACAATTCCTTAATATGTTTCAAGACCTTTCGTAGTAAAGAATTTATTTTTTTACATCTTGCAGGAGAATAAAAAATGTGATATGGTTAAGAGGAAATGGAATGTTTAAGTTCTTTAAGTAAGTGGATAGGTAAAAGGATAAATCAGGAAAAAATCACAGTTATTCCTTATATCTCCACACCAGAAAGAGAAAAGATTAGCCCATCAGAAGGAAACTGGTCAAGCAAACCAGAAACAGAGACAGCCCACCTTTCTCTCGTTTATGAAGACGGACTCCTTGAAGATATTTATTTAAGAGATACAGGTAAAAATGAGATTGTTTTAGTGCGCTCTCTACATAATAAATCCAGTAAGATAGTTCTTTTGAAAGAGATTGGCTTTAGTATGGATGGGATAAAACTTGAAGGAGCGTCTGAAGATGATTATTTTTACCATCTTGAGAATCCACGGATTATGGGAAGATGGTTATACGGATGGACCAGCATCCACTACCGGTAATAAAGTGGGCTTCTCCTGAAGTTGCTAGTGAACGGATAGGTGCTTCACCATATCAACCGTTCCCAGCAGTTCTTCTTTCCAATCTACAGAGTAAAACAGGGCTTGTCCATGGTTCACTGTCGCAGAAGGTATTCTTCCATAACTACCTCTTAAAACATTCAGAAAAAGGACTGATACACTGGGATATTATTTCCTCTTTTAAGGCAGTTGAACATTTTGCAATACAGCCAGGGGACTATCTTGAAGATATGTGGTATTTAGGGATAACAGAGGATGCAGATGATATAGAAAAGGTATTTGTAAAATATATCAATGTATTGAGAAAATTTCTTCCACCTCTTTATGGTGCTAAGACAACAAACCGAAATACAGTCGTATGGGGCTCGTGGAATGATGGTATATATCGTGATATAGACCAGCAACGGATTTTTGCAGTGGCTGAATTTATAAAAGAAAACTTCCCAACAGTTGAATGGATACAACTGGATGACGGATATGCAAAGTATAACAAACTTCCACATGGACTTGGTGTACCTTATGAGGGTGAGAAAGGGATTGATAAGAAAAAGTTTCCTGATGGATTTAAGGCATTTACTGATGGGATAAAACATCGTGGATTAAGACCTGCTATTTGGATAGGTGTTTATGTTCCACACGATGCGGTTCTTTTCAAAGAACATCCTGAATGGTTTATTGACTACTCCTATCGTATAAAAGAGGTATCTCCGTTAGATATCAGTGTACCTGAGGTCAGAGAATACATTAAGCAGGCATTTGACTATTTTATTAAAGAAAGTGGATTTGAAGGAATAAAACTGGATTTCTGGAGTTATGCTTTTGAAGACAGCCACCCATTATTGCGGGAAAAGAAAAAGTCAGGGTATCAATGGCGCAGGTGGTTCCTCGGGGAGATAAGGAAACGATTGATACCGAATGGATATCTTCAGTCCGGATGTGATATAGCGATGGCTAATCCATTTCTTGCAGAGTTCTTCAATAACTACAGATACGGGATTGATATAGGTGATGGCAACTGGGAGAATTTTCTCACCAACTTCCAGTGGGCAACTGCCTGTATCTCATTACATATTGGAGACCTGTTTGTTCCGAACAGTGATTCTGTAGGTATCTTTCCGAAGTTAAGTGATAATGAGGTAAGAACCCTTATCACCTTCTGTTTAATCTCCCGTTCAATCGTAGAGGTTGCCGGCTGGTTACATTTATATCCTGACCATCCGAGGATGAAGTGGCTCAAAAAAGCACTCTGCTGTCCTAACAATGGAGATGATGTATTCTTTGCGGACTATAACTACAGGGATGAAGCACAGTTATATGGTCCTCCTGTATGGTACATCAACACACCTCACTTTTCTTTACTTAGAGAGAGTCCATCATTACCTTTCCGCACAGTGGCTATATTTAATCTCGGTGAAACAACATCTCAATACAATTTAACTTTAGAAAAACTTTCTTTAACCAGAGCACAGTATCTCGCTACAGAGATATGGTCAGGAGAGACATCCCTTCTTGCGGAACTGACAGATATCCAGATACCTCCCAGAGATTGTAAACTCTTCAGTATCAACCTTATTGATGGTGCACCCCAGATACTTGATGCCAGTATAAAGGTTAATTCTCTTAAAAGGATGGACTCAAAGTTGTATATTGAATTTGCCCATAAGGGAGAACTGGAACTTGTAATAAGCCAAAAGCCAGATAAGTTTAAATTCAATAATGAACAATGGGAACCCCAGATACAGAAAGGGAAGAATAACTGGATACTTTCCGGGAAACTGCCTTCACCAGGGGTGCTGGAACTGGCGTTCTAATTAACAATATGGATAATCTCTTCAAGTATTCCTAACATCTCTGCTATATCAAGAATAACAAGCCGTCCCCTTATGAACCTTGAAAGCGTGATGGCTTTTACTGCAAGTGCTTTATCTACCCCTATATCTTCTAATCTTACAGGACACCCTGCACTCTCTAAAAACATTTTCACTTCATACGGCTTGTACACCATCGGGAAAGTATCTTTCTTTATCTTATCCCAGCTTTCAGGAAGGATACGTCTGATTATCTTATCAATCTCCATCTTTTTCTTAAATTCTCCTTCAATAATATCAGCGCTTGATGGAAACATTTCTTTTATCTGTTGTAGTTTATGCTCATACTCAATATGAGTATCTTCTATCATCTTTTTTATCTCTGCAGAAGAAAGTTGCCCGAGATATTCATATATTACAGAGGATATATATACCCCTGTGCCTACCTGAAGCCCGTGATAGGCGAATGGCTCTCTACTGTTCTGATGACTGTACATATCAAGAAAGTGGGATATAAGGTGTTCTCCACCAGATGCAGGAGAAGAAGTTCCTGCTATTAACATTGATATACCGCCGAGGTTAAGCCCTTCCATAAGCCACATTAAGGTCTCTTTATCCCTCTTCAATAGAAGTTCCCCTTTTTCTATATATTTCTCTTCTGCCTTACCTACTATACTTAAAGGAAGTTCACAGAAAGGTTCTCCTGTAATGATAGAGGAGAGTTTCCAGTCAGCATTAGCAAATGCCTTTGCGGAACTATCAGCAAAGCCGGCTTTTATAAGTTCAACCGGACTTTCCAATAAGACCTGTTCATCTATAAATACACCTTTAGCAGGACTTACAGAAAATGTGAGTTTCACACCATTTTTTATCAATGCAGAGACACCTGAGGTATAGGCATTCATTGAAGGTGCAGAAGGGATGGATATGACCGGCTTCTTTAATATGTCCCCAGCATATTTACCGAGGTCAGTGATTGTCCCTGTGCCTACAGTTATAATAACTTCTGCGTTTTGGGAAGAAGAAACTATCCCTTCAATGTAATCCTGCCTTGCAGTGACCCGCTTTTCTCCTGAAGGATAGATAATGTGAGGAAATACATCAAAATTGACATCAAGAAGTTCTTTACACTTTTTCCCTATAACCTCCCATACAATATTATCTGTCAGAAGACATATACCCTTTATCTCTGGAAGAAGGGAAGAGACAAAAGAGGATAAGTCCTTTACATCTCCTTTTTTTATTGCTTTGACAGGTATACTGTGAGTCCTTCCACATAACTCACATACAAAACTTTTTCCGAGATACCTGTAGATATCTTCCATTCTTTTATTTTACACGAGCCATATACAAAGTCCAGTATTTGATATTATAGATAATCTCCTTTATAATACCTACCATTATGTGGAAGAAAACATTTATATCTACATTTACTGCGCAGATACTCTCAATGGTTGGATTTTCGTTTGTCCTTCCATTCCTACCATTCTTTATATCTGAACTCGGTACTTTCAGTAAAGGACAGCAGGCATTCTGGGCAGGTGTTGTTATGGGTTCAAGTGGTATGACCTTTGCATTATTTGCTCCATTCTGGGGAGTTCTTGCTGACAGGTATGGCAGAAAGGCAATGGTGTGCAGGTCAATGTTTGGTGGAACTGTTGTTTTACTTTTGATGTCTGTTGTACAGAATGTGGGTCAACTTGTTGCCTGTCGGCTTCTGCAGGGTATTTTAACAGGAACAATCTCTTCAAGTGTTGCGCTTGTCGCAAGTGTCACTCCAGAGGAAAGAAGTGGTTTTGCTCTCGGTATGATGCAAACCGCTGTATATATCGGGACTACATTAGGTCCTCTCTTTGGAGGAGTCCTTGCAGACCTTTACGGGTATCGTGCTACATTCAGGGCAGGGGCACTGATAATATTTTTAGGTGGACTTCTTGTATATATGGGAGCAAAAGAGGTCTTCATTCCACCTGATTATGAAAAGAGAAACCCTACCTATGGATTTTTAAGGATACTTACTACAAAGGGATTTCTTATGGCTGTAGCAATTCTCTTTGGGGTTCAGTTCAGTAATTCTATGGTAAGCCCTTCCTTCCCGCTGATTGTAAAAGAGATTCTTTCATCACAGGAGAAATTGAATAGTATAACAGGTACAATCCTTGCGGTTTCTGCATTAGCGGGTGCTTTCTCTGCTACCCTGTTCGGACACACAGGAGACCGTCTCGGACAGAAAAAGATATTAATATTTTGTGCACTCGTGGCATCTCTATCATCAGCAGGACACTTTTTTGCTTTCAGTATCCCCATATTGTTCTTTGTCAGGATACTTTTTGGTCTGGGTGTTGCAGGGATGATACCGGCTGCCAATGCTATTATCTATAACAGCATAGACAGGGAATATATAGGTAGGGCTTACGGGATGTCTGCCTCCATCAGTATGATTGGATTTGCTTTAGGAACTTTTTCAGGTGGGATGCTTGCCAAATTAACAGGGCTTCGTATACCCTTCCTTGTAGTTGCTTTCCTTCATATAATCCTTGCGGTTCTGATAAAGGCATTTGCAAAAACAAAGAACTGAAAGGCATTGATATACATAGCAATTTTACCCTGTTGAAAACTATTTTTTATTTTTTGATATTTATTATATAATACCTCTGGAGAAAAAATTTGACAGAAAAGTTTTAACAGGGTAAAATGTAATAAGTAAAAAGTTGTAATTATTACAAAGGGAGGTCCCTGATGTTTGATAAAATAAAAAAAAGAAATGGCGAGATAGTGAAGTTTGAGGCAGAAAAGATTACAAACGCCATATATAAAGCAGGTCAGGCAACAGGTGAGTTCGGGATAGATATAGCAAGAAAACTTACCTTGAGGGTTCTGGACCTTGCTATAGATATCATCGGAGACAAAATCCCCTCAGTTGAAGAGATACAGGATATAGTTGAAGAGGTTCTTATAACATCCCCCTATAAGAAGACAGCCAAAGCATATATTATTTACAGGGACCAGCATGCGAGATTAAGAGAGATAACCACAAAGGCAAACCTTGACCTTGTCAACCAGTATCTTACAAAGATTGATTGGCGGGTCAATGAGAATAGTAATATGAGTTTTTCTCTTCAGGGACTGAATAATTATGTTTCTTCTGAAGTGACAAAGACATACTGGCTGAACAGTATCTATCCACCTGAGGTGAGGGTTGCTTATATAAATGGAGATATACATATACATGACCTCGGCTGCCTCTCTGTATATTGTGTTGGCTGGGACTTACAGGACCTGCTTACTGTAGGGTTTAAGGGTGCTGTAGGGAAGGTTGAAAGCAAACCGGCAAAGCACTTCAGAACCGCACTCGGACAGATTGTAAATTTTTTCTATACACTTCAGGGTGAAGCAGCAGGTGCGCAGGCATTCTCAAATTTTGATACATTACTTGCTCCTTTTATTAGATATGATGGACTGGGTTATAAAGAGGTAAAGCAGGCACTACAGGAATTTTTATTTAATGTTAATGTACCTACAAGGGTAGGTTTTCAGACGCCTTTCACAAATCTTACGCTTGATCTTACAGTACCAGCCATTTATAAAAACCAGCCGGTGATTATAGGTGGAGAGATGAAGAGAGAGACATACGGTGAGTTTCAGAAAGAGATGGATATTCTCAACCGTGCATTTTTTGAAGTTATGCTTGAAGGAGATGCAAAAGGCAGGGTCTTTACTTTTCCTATACCCACATATAATATTACGCGGGACTTTGACTGGGATAATGAAAACACAGAACTTCTCTGGCAGGTAACAGCAAAATACGGGATACCTTATTTCAGTAATTTCATCAATTCCGATATGAGCCCTGATGATGTAAGAAGTATGTGTTGTCGTTTACGACTGGATACAGTGGAACTTAAACAGAGAGGGGGAGGTCTTTTTGGAGCAAATCCTTTAACTGGAAGTGTTGGAGTTGTGACTATTAATATGCCACGGCTTGGGTATCTTGCAAATTCAGAAGAGGACTTTTTGAAGCGACTGGAAGATTTGATGTTGATAGCAAAGGAATCACTTGAGATAAAAAGGAAGATAATAGAGAAATTAACGGATGAAGGACTTTATCCATATTCTGCGTTTTATCTGAGAAATGTGAAGGAGAGATTTGGAAAGTACTGGACAAACCATTTTTCAACCATTGGTCTTATCGGGATGAATGAAGCGTGTGTTAATCTTTTAGGAAAGGACATAGGGAGCCCTGAAGGTAAAGAGTTTGCGGTAAGGGTTATGAAGTTTATGAGGGAAGAACTTCTTAAATTCCAGGAAGAGACAGGGAATTATTACAACCTTGAAGCAACTCCAGCAGAAGGGACAAGTTATCGTCTTGCGAGAGCCGATAAAGCAAAGTATCCGGATATTATCTGTGCCAATGAAGAAGAATACAGAAAAGGAGCAGAACCATTCTATACAAACTCTACACATCTTCCTGTAAATTATACAGATGATATTTTTGAAACACTTGAACTTCAGGATGAACTGCAATGCCTCTATACAGGAGGGACTGTTATACACCTGTTTACAGGAGAAAAGGTTGACAGTCCTGAAGGGGTTAAAAAACTTGTAAAGGTCATATGCGAAAATTTTAAACTTCCTTATTTTACTATCACACCTACATTTTCTGTATGTCCTGAGGATGGATATATCAAGGGAGAGGTTCATCACTGTGAAAAATGTGGCAGGGAAACAGAGATCTATTCAAGGATAGTGGGTTATCTCAGGCCTATCAGTCAGTGGAACAAGGGAAAATTAGCAGAGTTTAAGGTAAGAAAGACATATATGATGAAATAAATGAAGATAGGAGCACTTCATAAAACATCCCTTATTGAATTTCCGGGATGTATCAGTTGTATAATATTTATTCAGGGATGTAATTTCAGATGTCCTTACTGCCACAATCCAGAATTAGTCCTTCCTGAGAAGTTTGTTCCTCCTCTTTCCACTTCAGAAGTGATGGATTTTCTTATAAAAAGGAGAAAGTATCTTGAAGGGGTTGTTATCACAGGGGGAGAACCATGTTCTGATAATGACCTCATCCCTTTTATCAAAATACTGAAAGAGATGGGATATGCAATAAAGATAGATACCAACGGGAGTTTCCCAGACGTATTAGAGAAGATATTTAAAGAAAACATTGTGGATTATATAGCAATGGATGTGAAAGGACCACCTGAAAAGTACAGTAAGATTGCAGGTGTAGAAGTGGATATGGGAAAAATAAAGGATAGCATTTTTTTGATTATGAAGGGAAAGGTACCCTATGAGTTCAGAACAACAGTGGTAAAGGAGATGCTTGATATAGATGATTTTGAAGGCATAGGAAAACTTATACAAGGGGCAGAACTTTTCTATCTGCAGCATTTCAGACCTTCAAAGGCAGTTGACCCTGTTGCTCTTTCTTATCACACATATTCAGATACAGAGTTTGAAGAGATAAGGAGAATTATGCTAAAGTATGTAAAAAGATGTGAAGTGAGATAAGGAGGTACATGTAGGGATGAGGATAATAAAAACAGACCATTTGTTTGAAAATTTAGAGGATACTCCTATGACTTATGGAGCGGTGATATTAAATAAAGAAAAAATTAAAGAGATTTTATCAAATATATATGCCCTAAATGACTTGAATTCCATAAAAAGACAAGTGGTTTACTTAAAAAATGTTATAACAAATTATAAAAAAGATGAAGAAGGCATATTAAATATTGATACAAATGGAGATACAATCTCTTTAAGAAGAGATGTTGTTGCTTCTGAATTAGACCAGATTTTGGATACACGAACACTTGAAAGAGCAAGATATTACATTAAAAGGTTGGAAGAAGGAATTCAAAAGGTTAAGACAAGCAAGATTAATGACATAAATCTTTTAAGGTGGAAAGAATATGAGGAGATTATTACAGATAGTTTATGGATACTGGATAGAAGAGATACAACTGGGGCACATTTAGGCTGGTACTGGGGTAATTTTATTCCTCAGATTCCACACCAAATGATATTAAGGTATACAAAGAAAGGAGAATGGGTACTGGATGCATTTGCTGGTAGTGGAACAACTTTAATTGAATGCAGAAGATTGGGGAGAAATGGCATAGGAATAGAATTAAATCCAGATGTAGTAGAAAAAGCAAACGAATTGATTGATAAGGAACAGAATAAAGATAAGGTTATATCAGATATAATGACAGGGGATAGTAGAAACATTGATATGAAAGCAGTGTTAATGAAGTATAAAATAGAGCAGGTACAACTTCTTATTATGCACCCACCTTACCATGACATTATTAAATTTTCTAAAGATGCAAGAGACCTTTCAAATGCGAAAAACACAAAGGATTTTTTAGAAATGTTTGGAGAAGTAGTAGATAATATAACTCCTTATTTAGAAAAAGATAGGTATTTTGTTTTAGTTATAGGAGATAAATATTCAAAGGGAGAATGGATACCATTGGGATTTTACTGTATGAATGAGGTTTTGAAAAGAGGATATCTGTTGAAAAGTATCATTGTTAAAAATTTTGAAGAGACAAGAGGAAAGAGGAATCAAAAGGAACTCTGGAGATACAGGGCACTAGTTGGTGGTTTCTATGTTTTTAAGCATGAGTATATAATGCTGTTTAAAAAGAGGAGAGGACAGGATAGAGGAGATAAAAATTTGTGATATTGTAAAAGATGTTTGTGGAGATATTGGCGAAGTGATTGATATTGAGTATATCGATGAAAGAAAGGTATGGCGGTATATTTTAGCCAAATGGGATGAGTATGGAAGACATACTTTGCCAGCGTATCCTGACTATGCTTACAAGGTACCTTAGTATATAACAAAACAGATACACAAAATATTTATTACATAGCGTAATTATTAGGAGATAGATATATGCCATTGATTAGTCCAAAAGAGGTTTTAAATCTGAAATTAAGGTGTATTCCCTTATCTTATTTGAAAAAATTTACTTTAAATTTAAATATCTCTAATGATAGTTCAGCAACAAAAATTATTAAGTATTTATTAGAGAATGAGATAACCGAAAAAGAAATAGATGAATTTATTAAGCAAAGATATGCCGAAAAAATTCAGAAAAGGAGGGCAATTATTAGAGATGAAGATTTAAAAAAAGAATTAATGAAGGTCCAAGATTTTTCTTGGGGAGTAGTCCAAGGACAATTGGACCAAAAAATACAGACAGAATATGTAAGAAAAATTGTAAAGTATGATGATTTATTAAGAAATGTTGAAGAGAATCTTAATAGGGAAGTTATGAACTATGTACTTTGTACATGGTTTAACCACTGGACAACTGTTTTAATAGAGGAACATATAAGTACACATCCGAGAGTGGTGCCTACTATAAAAAATATAAAAGGAATTGATGTTTTTTTTGATGGACAGCCTTTTGATTTGAAAGTAACTTATTTACCTCGAAGGTATAATCCTGTTGATGCGGTGAACAACCCGAGAGATTTAGCAATTTGGATGTATGAAAATCAAGGGGCTCAAAGATTTGGAGCAGATAACAGATTATTTGTAATATTACTGGATGAACATAATCCAGAGAGGAGTTGGGAGTTAAAAAGAGATTTCGGTCTCATATTTACAAGTATTGATAATTTTTTCGATAGGGAGACAGTTTCAGAGGAAGATGAAATTGTTTTTACTTTTAAAAAGAAAACTTATACTGCAGTGACAAAGGTATTACTGATAACGAGATAGAGATTCCGGAAAAGATAAAAGGGAGAACAAAAATGATAGAAGGAAAAGTTGTGAAGGTGAGGTTTAAGAAGTACTATGCGGAACAGAAGTTGTGGGTGTTTATAGGAAAGGTGCTGAAGTTTACTGAAAACTGGATAATGCTTGATGGAAAAGGGATTCTTGTTGTAAAAGGTTCTGTTCATCCTGCGGATATTGATGCTGAAAGAAGGGTGCTTCTTATTCCGAGGGAAAACATCGCACATATAAGAATACTACCGGATGATTTTGATATAGAAAACATAAGGATAGAGACACGTGGTACAAGAACCTTTGCTGCGGTTAAGGGTGGTCCTGATACGAGCATAAGTGAAATATAATGAAGATATGTCATATTATTACCCGCCTGATTGTTGGTGGTGCTCAGGAAAACACTATATTTACAGTAAAAGGGCTTGTGGAAAAGGGACACAGTGTTGCACTTGTAATCGGTCCTGATACAGGACCCGAAGGGTCTCTTATCCCCGAGATAGAAAGAGATAGAAGAATAAAACTCGTTATAGTAAAAGAACTGATAAGGGAGATTAACCCTGTTTTGGATATAATCTGCCTTATAAAACTATTTATCTTTTTTAAAAAAAACAGGTATGATATTGTCCACACACACAGTGCAAAGGCAGGGATTTTAGGACGGATTGCAGCAAAAATTGCACACAGAAGTACAGTTGTTATACATACAATACATGGTCCTTCCTTTTATGACTATCAGCCATTTTTACAGAACTTTCTGTATATAACAGCGGAAAAGATTGCCTCTTTTTTTACAGATAAATTTATATGTGTAGGAGAGATTATGAAAGAGAGGTATCTCAGTGCTGGAATAGGAAATCAGTCCCGATATGTAGTTATCTACAGCGGGTTTGATATAAAGCCATACCTTGAGGCAGAAAAAAGTAGAGAGGAAAGCAGGAGAAAATTAGGAATAAAAGAAAATGAAAAGGTAATAGGTATGGTAGGCAGGTTGTTTTATCTTAAAGGGCAGGAGTATCTTATAAAAGCATTTGCTGATATTGTAAAGGAATATCCCGATGTAAAACTTCTTCTTGTTGGAGATGGTATATTGCGGAAACAACTTGAGGACTATGCAAGAGAAAAAGGTATTCTGTCAAAGGTCATCTTTACAGGGCTGGTGCCACCTGAAGAAATCCCAGAATATATTGCAGTAATGGATATACTTGCCCATACCAGTTTGAGAGAAGGGCTTCCTAAGGCAGTAGCACAGGGATTTGCAGGTGGAAGACCTGTTGTTGCTTTTGATGTGGATGGAGCAAAAGAGCTGGTAATAAATGATAAAACAGGATATCTTATACCACCGAAAGATATAGTAATGTTGCGAGAGAAATTACTCTTTCTATTGAAAAATTCAGAGATTTCTTATAAAATGGGGAATGCTGGAAGGAAGATAGTCCAGGAACTTTTTCCTGTTGAAAAGATGGTGGACAGGATAGAAAAGTTATATATGGAGTTATTATAAATTAATCGCTACTTTAATTTACCTATATTACAATGGCAGGAAAAGAAGATTATATTGAGATTGAAAAAAAAATAGGTGGTCTTGAGTATATATCGGACTTCATACAACAGAGAAGTTTAGATATAAAGTTGGGATTTAAAAGAACATGGGAACTGATGCTTGTAGTGGATGAGGTCTGTTCCAATATCCTTTCCCGCTCTGACTCTGAAGGATTTCTGAGAGTTGTATGGAAAGCCGATGATAACTGTGTAAAGATTGAGATTATTGATAGAGGAGAACCATACAATCCTCTGTCTCCTTCTCCTGATGAGGATGAGATGAGTTCTCTCGGTGCAATGGGAACCTATATGATAGAGAAGATGGTTGATAAGGTGGAATACCAGAGGATAAAAGACCTTAATAAGGTCTGTATTTTAAAGTACAGAAGAAGGACTAATAACCATAAGGTTACAAAATAGCATTATAGGAAACGGAATAGATGAAAGAAGAATTTCCCATCATTCAGTTAGCCCTTGATTTCACAGAACTAAAAAGGGCATTAAAGGTTGCGAGAGAAGCGGTCTCTGCAGGTATAAGGTGTCTGGAAGCAGGTACCCCTTTGATAAAAGCAGAAGGGCTGTCAGCCGTAAGGATATTAAAGAAGGAATTTCCAGAGTGTAGAATAGTAGCAGATATGAAGGTTATGGATACAGGACGATTGGAAGCAGAGATGGCTTTTAAATCAGGAGCAGATACTGTAGTTGTGATGGGAAATGCCGCTGATAGCACTATACAGGAAGCAGTAGAAGCATCTTTAAATTATGGTGGTAAGGTGATGGTGGACCTGCTTGGAGATTCTGCAACAGTGAAGAGGGCAAAAGACGTAGAAAAATTAGGTATTCATTATATAGGTATTCATATTCCAATAGACAAACAGATGAAAGGGGAGATATCTTTTCAATTTCTGAAGGAAATAACATCTGATCTTAAAATTCCTGTGGCTCTTGTAGGAGGGATAAACTCTGAGAATGCTGTTGAAGCAATAAAAGCAGGTGCAGATATTCTTATTGTGGGAGGTGCCATAACAAAAGCAGAGGATGTGAAGAAAGCAGTGAATGTAATAAAGGAAGCAATAGAAAAGAAAAAAAGTATAAGGACAGAACTTTATAAAAGAACTATTTCTGTTAAAGAAGCGAAAAAGATATTTATGAAGGTCTCAACAGCAAATATCTCCGATGCCCTGCATAGAGGGGGCTGGATTAAGGATGTATTCCCTGTGTATCAGCATATGCCCAAAATGGTGGGGAAAACCGTTACTGTAAGGACATATCCAGGGGACTGGGCAAAGCCAGTTGAAGCAATAGATATAGCAGAAGAAGGAGATATCATTGTCATAGATGCTGGTGGTGTTGGACCTGCCTGTTGGGGAGAACTTGCAACAAACAGTTGTATTATGAAAAAGGTGGCAGGTGTTGTCATATACGGAGGGGTAAGGGATGTAGAAGAGATAAAAAAGATGAAACTGCCTGTATTTGCAAAGGTTATCTGTCCTGAAGCAGGAGAACCGAGAGGATTTGGAGAGATAAATGTACCTATAAGGATATCCGGTTATACAGTGAAACCAGGGGACTGGATAGTCGGGGATAGTGATGGGGTGGTTGTTATACCATCAGAAAAGGTTGTGGAAATAGCAAACAGGGCAATGGATGTACTTGAAAGAGAAAACAGAATAAGGAAAGAGATAAAGGATGGAGGAACTTTAAGCAGTGTAATGGAACTTCTAAAGTGGGAGAAACCTAAATGAACAGGATTGTGAAAAAAGATGTCCTTGGAGAAAAGATAAAGAAGATAGAGGTAGAGGTACCTTTGATAGCAGAAAAAGCATTGCCGGGACAGTTTATTATTCTACGTGTGGATGAAAAAGGAGAGAGGATTCCGCTTACCATAGCAGGGAAAGATACTAAAAAAGGGACGATTACTCTTATATTTCAGGAAGCAGGTACAACAACAACAAAACTCGGATTGCTCAATGAGGGTGATTCTATACTTAATCTTGTAGGACCGCTCGGTAATCCAGTGGATATAGAGGAATATGGAAATGTGTGTATTGTAGTTGGTGGAGTGGGTGCTGCTTTTGTTTACTGGATGGCAAAGGCATTCAAAGAAAGAGGGAATTATATCATCACCATAATGGGAGCAAGGAGTGAAAAACTTCTTATACTTGAAGAGCAGATGAGGGAAATAAGTGATGAACTACTTATTGCCACAGATGATGGAAGCAAAGGAACAAAGGGATTTACAACAGATGTTTTAGAAAGTGTTATCAATTCAGGGAAGAAGATTGACTATGTATTAACGGCAGGTCCTATTGTTATGATGAAGAAGGTAAGCGAGATAACTAAAAGATATAATATAAAAACCGTGGCAAGTTTAAACCCCATAATGATTGATGGTACAGGTATGTGTGGTGGTTGCAGGGTAACTGTTGATGGTAAGGTAAAGTTTGCCTGTGTTGATGGACCTGATTTTGATGCGCATCTTGTTGACTTTGATGAACTACTTAAAAGGACATACCTTTATAAGCCGTACGAAGAAGAGTCCCTGAAACAGTTCCTGCATAAGTGTAAGATAGGGTTTGATACATAGAAATTGCCTCTCCCTTGAATGGAGAGGATAAAGATGAGGGTGAGAGTAATGGAAACAATAGTTGTGTCTCCACACAGAGAAGCAGAAATCATTTCTAAAGTAGAAAATATTCTTAAAAAAGGTGGTGTTGCTATAGTTCCCACAGATACTGTTTATGGTCTGATATGCGATGGGCTCAATAATAAGGCAAAGGAAAGGATATATGAGATAAAGGGAAGACCTGAAGATAAACCCCTTATTGGCTTTGTGGATAAGATAGAGAAAATTAAAAATTTTGCAGAAGTTCCTCCTGAAAAAGAAAAAATACTTAAAGACAACTGGCCTGGAGCAAAGACATACATACTTAAAGCGACACAGGAGATATATCTTATAACAGCAAAGACAGGAAAGATTGCCTTCAGAATCCCTGCATATGACTTCATTATCAAACTTTCTAAGAACTTTTATATAATTGCATCCACAAGTGCAAACTTTTCAGGAGATAAAGCCCCTGCATCTATAGAAGAGATGCCTTATAGGTTAAAGGAAATGGTAGATGTTATAATAGACGGAGGTAAGGTAAAAGGTATCCCATCTGAGATCTGGGATATAAGTGGTGAAGAACCGGTTAGAATACGTTAGAGGGGAGATATATGAGAATAGGGATAGGAAGTGACCATGCAGGGTTTGAACTGAAGGAGTTTTTGAAGGGAGAACTGAAAAAGGAAGGATATGAGGTGTTTGACTACGGGACTAAAATCAAAAAATCCGTGGACTATCCTGACTTTGCTGAAAAACTTGCAAAAGGAATCCAGAATAAAGATATTGAGATGGGAATACTGGTATGTGGAACAGGTATAGGTATGAGTATTATCGCAAATAAGTTTAAAGGAATCCGTGCTGCGAGATGTTGTACCATACAGGATGCAGTTCTTGCAAGACAGCATAACAATGCTAATGTCCTTACACTCGGTGGAAGATTACTGGGTAATGAACTTGCCATTGAGATTACAAAAGCATTCCTTGAAACACCATTCCTGAAAGGAAGACATTTACGAAGGGTCAACAAAATAAAAAAGATAGAGGTATGAACCTTTTAATAGAAAGACATCCCTTTGTTTTACCTGAAAAACTCTTCCTTGCGCTGAAAGATAGAAGATATTTTATATGGCTTGATACAGTTCTTAAAAACAGAGATAACAGATATTCAGTGATTGCTTTTGAACCATTTCTTATATTCAGAAGTAAAAAAGACAGAATAACTATTGAAACAGAAAACAATAAGAAAGCATATTCAGGAAGTCCTTTTGACTATCTTGAAGAATTGTTGAAAAAGTATTCTTTTCAATGTAGCACATTCTTTTCTCCAGGGGCTTTTGGTTATTTTTCCTATGACCTCGGATGGCAGATAGAAAAACTTCCGGATATAGCAAAGGACGACCTTGGTATACCTGACATCTGCCTCGGTTTTTACGATACAGTACTTGTTATAGACCATAAAGAACCTTCTCTCTACATAATATCTGCAAATCTACAGAGAGAAAAAGAAAAACTATTCAGGGACTTATTTGTTGCAAAAAATAATCTTATAAAAAAAATATCTAAAAATTCTTATAAGATTGAAAACAGTCCTGTAGAGATAAAAAATGTTTTTTCAAATATGAGTTATGATGGGTATGTAAAAGCAATAGAAAGAATAAAGGACTATATAGCCAGCGGTGATGTTTATCAGATAAACTTTGCTCAACGGATAGAGGCAGAGGGTATTTTTCCACCGGAGACAATATATAGAAGGATAAGGAAGGTTAATCCAACCTCTTTTTCTGGATACTTTAATGGTGGGGACTTTTATCTCCTTTCAAACTCACCTGAACTTTTCCTGAAAAAAGAAGGGATGAATGTTTTTACAAAGCCAATGAAAGGTACAAGACCACGAGGGAAAACAAAAGAAGAAGATGATAGATACAGAAAAGAACTTTTAAACTCAATAAAGGATAAGGCAGAACTTTTAATGATTGTGGATATGGAAAGAAATGATTTAGGAAAGGTTTGTAGATATGGCTCTGTTAGTGTAAAAACATTAAGACAGATAGAGAGATACAGAACAGTGTTCCAGGCAACCTCCTTAATAGAAGGAGTGATGGAAAAAAATAAAAGTGTTGTTGATTTATTGAAAGCAACCTTTCCCGGTGGTTCAATCACAGGTGCTCCTAAGGTAAGGGCAATGGAGATTATTGAAGCACTTGAACCACATAAAAGGGCATTCTATACCGGCAGTATGGGATATATTGGATTTAACGGAAATGCAGAACTCAATATCCTTATAAGAACAATACTTCTGAAGGAAGACAAACTTTATTATCCTGTGGGTGGTGGTATTGTATGGGATAGCAGTCCTTCTTCAGAATACGAGGAGACACTTACAAAGGCAAAGGCACTTTTTCTTACACTGGGAGGCGATTATGAGGACATTTTACATACTTGATAAAAAGAAGGTTAAGGAAGAAAGTATAACAATTCCTTATCTCAAAAGGGGCTTTCTATACGGAGACGGTATATTTGAAACACTCCGTGCAAAAGGAAGCAAGATTTTTATGTGGCACCAGCACATAAGACGACTGAAGAAAGGTGCTATGGTATGTGGACTGGAGATTCCTGATGATATAGATAGTATGAAAGAGGAGATTGAAAAACTTCTTAAAAAACACAGGATAAAAGATGCATATATCAGGATAAATCTTTGGAGGAAAAATCCTGAGAGTTTTGACCCAGCAGGAGAAAAGGAAGCACACATTCTTGTTATGGTGAGAAGATACCATCCATATCCGGAGAAATTTTACAGGGAGGGTATAAGGTGTATTATAAGCAAAAATTATTTTAGAAATGAAAAGTCCTCTCTGGTATATATAAAATCCCTCAACTACCTTGAAAACATACTTGCGAGGATGGAGGCAAGAAGAGAGAAGTGTGATGATGCTATACTTCTGAATACCTCTGAATATCTTGCCTGTGCTGCTGTATCAAATCTATTTTTTGTAAAAAAAGAGAGGATATATACACCTTCCTTAGAGTGCGGAATACTGAAAGGGACAGTAAGAGATATGGTTTTCAATATATGTAAAAGATATGGAATAAAAACAGAGGAAGGTAAGTTCTATCCAGAGGAATTAAAAGATGCAGATGAGGTGTTTCTTACAAATACCCTTATGTGTCTTATGCCTGTTAAAGAAATAAAAGGGATATTTGAAAGCAAGGGATTCAAAATCTCATCTTTTTTAAGAGAAGAGTTAGAAAAATTATAGATGTAGTTCTCTTAATTCTTTCTCATCAAGTCCCAGGTAGTGTCCAATTTCATGGTAAAGTACCTTTTCAATCCTTCTTTCCAGTTCTTCCTTAGTTTTACATCCCCTTTCTATACTTTCTTTAAAGAGTATGATTTTATCAGGCATAACAAGTGAGTATCCAGGATTTTTTCTTTTAGGAAAAGGGATGCCGTTATATAACCCCAATAGTTCTGGTGAAGTTCTTTCTTCAACAAAGAATTCTAAATTTTCAAGCCGTTGTTTAATTATGTCCGGCAATGTCTCAAGTTTCTCTGCTACTATTTTTTCAAATTCTTCCTTTGGTATCTTCATAAAAATTATGTCAGGAACAATTCAATCACAGGGACATCTACTTTTGGTTTTACCGGTGGCAATGTAAGAACAATGCCTTCCTTTTCTCCTACCTGTTTTTTATGCCATTCATCCATTCCTATCTTAATTTCACTCGCATCATTTAGAAGCTGGGCATATTTTACCTGGTGCCATACCTTTCCTTCAAGAAGTAGAAATTTATAAGGCCAGGAGAACAGGTGGACATAAATACATTTCTTATCAGAATTATAGGTTAATCTACAATACTCAGGTGCCTTAAATTCTTCCGGTGCTTGGGTACAACCGTAAATACTGCCTGAGTGATAGTGCATCCATTCCCCAACTTTTTCAAGATGCTGTTTTGCCCTGTAATCAAATTCACCTCTCGCAGTAGGTCCTACATTCAGGATAAGATTTCCCCCTTTACTTACACATTCAATTAATGTTTTTATTGTTACTTCTGGTTCCCGCCATGTTGCCTCATCTCTATGGTATCCCCAGGAACCAGAAAAGGTCTGACAGGACTCCCATATAACCTTCTTTCCATCAACTTCAGGCCATTGAAATGGTGTTATTTGCTCAGGGGTTTTGAAATCCCATTCATCCTTAAGGTCAAGACGGTCATTTATAAGGATATGTGGCTGTAATTTCCTGATCGTTTTCACAAGTTCTTCACTCCCCCAGTCATCTTTTCCCTTACCATCCTCTCCAGGATAACTGAAATCAGTAAAAAGTAGGTCAATTTTTCCAAAATCAGTAAGAATCTCTTTTATTTGGTTATGCAGATATTCCCTGTACTTAGACATATCTCTTACTTTATTCAATTTTTCTTTAGCAGGATGGTTTCTTAAAGGATGTAATTTATCAATTGTAAAGTGAGGATGGTGCCAGTCAATGAGGGAGTAATAAAAACCAATCCTTAACCCTTCCTTCCTGAATGCATCAACAAATTCGCGGAGCAGGTCTCTTTTTGCAGGTGTGTTTGTTGCCTTATAGTCAGTGTATTTTGAATCCCAGAGGCAGAAACCCTCATGGTGTTTTGTTGTGATAACTGCATATTTCATTCCTGTCTGTTTTGCTATTCTTGCCCACTCTTCAGGATTATATAGGTCAGGGTTAAACCTTTTGAAGTATTTTTCATCATAAACATCATCAGTAATTTCTTCATGGTATCTCACCCATTCATGCCTTGCAGGTAATGCATAGAGCCCCCAGTGTATAAAAAGTCCAAACCTTGCGTTTACAAACCATCCATAATCACCCTTCCCTTTTCTTAGTCCTTCCATTTTCTTCTCCTTTTTTAATAAATAAATAGTATACCATAAAAAAATTTGAATAAAATGATTTTCTGTTCTATAATGTCTCTGTTTTCCTTCCGAGGGATAATTTGAAAAAGACAGGGAGAGAACAATGATAGTTATAGGAGAACTTGTAAATGCTACGAGAAAACCAATAAGAGAAGCGATTGAAAAGAAAGATAAAGAGTATATAAAAAAAATTATTATAAAACAGATTGAAGCAGGGGCAAATTATATTGACCTTAATGCAGGTACAGGCAGAGGACAGGATATAGAAATCTCTGATATGGAGTGGCTTATTGATATAGTAAATGAAATAGGAGTAATTCCTGTAAGCATAGATAGTTCAGACCCTGCTGTTATAAAAAGATGTCTCGGTCGCATAAAAAGTACAGATAGAATGATAAACTCTATAAATGGAGAAAGTAAAAGAATAGAGAATCTTCTTCCTGTAATAAAAGAAAACAATACGAGTAAGGTAGTGGCTTTAACAATGGATGATGCTGGTATTCCTGTTAATGTAGAGAAAAGAATAGAGATAACAGAGAAACTGGTAATGATTTTAGAAGAAGCAGGAATAAAGAGAGAAAATATCTTTGTAGACCCTCTTGTTCAGCCCATCAGTGTTGATGTGAAAAACGGTATGATGTTTTTGGAGAGTGTTGTAAGAATAAAAGAAAAATTTCCTGGAATAAAAACAACCTGTGGACTTTCAAATGTTTCTTTTGGATTGCCGAAGAGAAAATTATTGAACAAATATTTTCTTGCAATTTCAATTGCATATGGTCTTGATTCAGCAATCATTGACCCTGTTGATGAAGGGATGAGAGAAGGTATAAATGTATCAGAGACATTGACAGGGAAAGATGAATATTGTATGAATTATATAAAGATGTGCCGTCAGTCCGATACTATAAAATAGAAGTGAAGTTTTTAAAGTTTAGCATTTTGAGTTTTTTACTACGGGGCGTGGCCTAGTCCGGTTTAGGGCACCAGAATGGGGTTCTGGGAGTCCCCGGTTCAAATCCGGGCGCCCCGACTTTTAAGGAAAGAGAAAAAAAATAAAATTGACTTGACAAATTTTTTAGATATGTTAAAGTTAAAACCAATTTAGAAAAAAAGAAAGGAGGGATGAGAGATGGCAGATAAGAAGAACAATCCGGCGGCGGTGGTGATTCTGATAATCATCATTCTGGTAGCGCTCTTCTTCATTATCAAGCAGGCAATGCCGAAGAGGACTGCTCCAGTTACTCCTCCTCCGGGTATGGAAGGGGGAATGCCTCCTGCACCTCCAGCACCCCCTGCAGAAACACCTGCACCAGCAGAATAAGGATTATGTTTTTTGGGGATTATGGAGGAATGCAGTAAATCTCTTGACATAAGGTAGAAAAGCAGGGTATAATACTCTGCTAAAAAAAAGTAGTTCTTTGAAAAGTTGGAGGTATTCGGACCTCAAAAAATTCTGATGAGGGTTTGATCCTGGCTCAGGGTGAACGCTGGCAGCGTGCCTAACACATGCAAGTCGTGCGACGAACTTGAGGAGTTTTATTTTCGGATAGAACTTCTCAGGGGAAAGCGGCGAACGGGTGAGTAACACTTGAGTAACCTACCCCTTAGACTGGGATAATTTACCGAAAGGTGAACTAATACCAGATATCCTTTTTCGGTGTGCTCACTGAAAAAGGAAAGGGCTGTGAATAACAGTCCGCTAAGGGATGGGCTTGAGTCCTATCAGCTAGTTGGTAGGGTAATGGCCTACCAAGGCGAAGACGGGTAGCTGGTCTGAGAGGACGGCCAGCCACACGGGGATTGAGATACGGCCCCGACTCCTACGGGAGGCAGCAGTGGGGAATCTTGGACAATGCTCGAAAGGGTGATCCAGCGACGCTGCGTGGGTGATGAAGGCCTTCGGGTCTTAAAACCCTGTCAAGCGGGAAGAATTCCGGTTTTCCGGATGACGGTACCGCTGGAGGAAGCCCCGGCTAACTCCGTGCCAGCAGCCGCGGTAATACGGAGGGGGCAAGCGTTACCCGGATTTACTGGGTGTAAAGGGTCCGCAGGCGGTTAAACAAGTCAGTTTTTAAATCCTCTGGCTCAACCAGAGAATAGGAACTGATACTGTTTAACTATGAGTCCAGAGGGGGGAAACGGAACTGCCGGTGTAGCGGTGAAATGCGTAGATATCGGCAGGAACACCAGTGGCGAAGGCGGCCTTCTATTCCTGAACTGACGCTCAGGGACGAAAGCGTGGGGAGCGATCGGGATTAGATACCCCGGTAGTCCACGCTGTAAACGATGGATGCTGGGTGTCGGTCCGGTAAAACGGATCGGTGCCGAAGTTAACACGTTAAGCATCCCACCTGGGGACTACGGCCGCAAGGTTGAAACCCAAAGGAATTGACGGGGGCCCGCACAACCGGTGGAACATGTGGTTTAATTCGATGGTACGCGAAGAACCTTACCTGGGCTTGACATGCCGGTAGTACTGACCCGAAAGGGAAGGGATCCTGACTCTGTCAGGAAGCCGGCACAGGTGGTGCATGGCTGTCGTCAGCTCGTGCCGTGAGGTGTTGGGTTAAGTCCCGGAACGAGCGCAACCCTTGCCTGCAGTTACTCGCCTCAAAGGCAGCACTCTGCAGGGACTGCCGTGGTTAACACGGAGGAAGGTGGGGATGACGTCAAGTCAGCACGCCCCTTATGTCCAGGGCTACACACGTGTTACAATGGTCGGTACAAAGGGAAGCAAAACCGCAAGGTGGAGCAAATCCCAAAAAACCGGCCCCAGTTCGGATTGTAGGCTGCAACCTGCCTGCATGAAGCTGGAATCGGTAGTAATCGCGGATCAGCAACGCCGCGGTGAATACGTTCTCGGGCCTTGTACACACCGCCCGTCACGCCAACTGAGTCGGGGGTACCTGAAAATGCTCGTAAGAGCAGATAGGGTACGCTCGGTAAGGAGGGCGAAGTCGTAACAAGGCAGCCGTACCGGAAGGTGCGGCTGGATCACCTCCTTTCTATGGAGTAATAAACCGAGGTCCGTATACCTCCACTTCTTATTGAATGGAAAAGAAAGCAAGGGTATAAAAGCCCTTGCTTTTTTTTTGTATGCAGTGGTAAAATAAACCACTTGTAGTAATCGTAAGAGGAAGAAGAGAGATGGAAGAGAAAAGGGACTATTATGAGGTACTTGGAGTTAACAGGGATGCTTCTATAGATGAAATAAAAAAGGCATACAGAGCACTTGCTTTGAAATACCATCCTGATAGAAATCCTGGTAATAAAGAAGCAGAGGAAAAGTTTAAGGAAGTTACAGAAGCATATGAGGTTTTAAGCGACCCTGAAAAAAGAAAGATATACGACCAGTATGGACATGCTGGATTTGGACCACAGGGATTTGACTGGACACAGGATTTTTCCAGAGTCCGTATGGATTTCTCTGATATATTCGGAGATATATTCAACACATTTTTTTCTGATGGGCTTGGAGGTGACTGGTTTGGTGGAGGAACATCTACGAGACAAAGACAGCACAGGGGTTCTGATTTAGAATACAGGATGTATGTAACATTAAAAGAGGTAGCAACAGGAGCAGAGAAATATATAAATGTTTCAAGATATGATGAATGTCCTGTATGTAAGGGAAGTGGTAGTAAAGCACAGGGAGAAGGAAAGAAAATATGTCCGCAATGTAAGGGACAGGGCAGAGTTGTAAAAAGCAGTGGGTTTTTTACTGTGGCGACAACCTGTCCGAAGTGTCAGGGAGAGGGAGAGGTGATAGGAGATCCCTGTACTAACTGCAGGGGTACAGGCAGGGTAAAAGATATGCATAAAATTCTTGTAAAAATCCCTGCAGGAATTGAACATGGAAGCAGTTTACGTCTTAAAGGACAGGGAGATGTAGGGCTTTACCATGGGACAAGAGGAGACCTTTATATCACAGTATTTATTGAAAAAGATAAACTTTTTGAAAGGGTTCATTCTGATATTGTATGTGAGGTTCCCATAACGATTACACAGGCAGTTCTCGGAGATGAAATAGAAGTTCCTACTCTTACAGGCAAGGTAAAAATGAAAGTACCACCAGGTACACAGACAGGTACAGTTTTAAGGTTAAGAAATCTTGGACTACCAAGGATATCTGGATACGGCAAAGGGGACCTGCTGGTAAAAGTAAAGGTTGTTATTCCTGAAAAACTCTCAAGACAGGAAAGACAACTTTACCAGCAAATTAAAGAGATAGAAAGTCCTGCTAATTATCCTGAAATAAAAAAATTCAGGGACAATCTATAAAACTATACTTTTATTTATGGAAGTATATCGTTTCTACTTAAAACAATAAAATCATATGAAAACAAAAGGATATATCTGTACTCTGTTTGCCTCTATCAGCTGGGGAACTGTTTTTGTTGTTGGCAGATTTATATTAAGTGATGAGAATGTCAACCCTGTCATCCTTGTCTTTCTGAGATGTATGTCCGCCTGTATATTCTTATTAAATATTCTGATTTTACATCCCTTAAATATACCACAGCAACATCCTCCAGTATTCTTATGAATGCTAACCCTATCTTTATACTTATTTTTGCATGGTTTTTAAAAGAAAAGATAACGCTTCTTATAATAACCGGGTATGCTGACAATTGTTGTTTCACTCTATATAGGACTTAGATATTGATAAAGTTAATAATCCATAAGTAATGTGGCATAAATAAAATTGCTCCTTTGAAATAATCACCAGTTGCCTATGTCATCAGGGGTGTCATATTTTCTATCCGGACCAGCAGAAAAGATAAGATAGGGAATATTTTGATATTCATCCTGCGGGTATCTATAATAAAGGGGCATCTTCCATGAATCAAGTATGTTTCCTGCGCTGTCAAGGTCTTCTTTCTTAAATCTCATATAAGGACCTTTCCAGAAAGGGCTATCTACTGGACCCTGTAGAATTAATACAAGAAAGGTTGTTCCTTCTCCAGTATAATGTGGATAATCACCAAAGTCAGTGCTATACATAGAGAGCGCTGCTTCAAGAGAGTTTATTATTGCCTGTGTCTTTACTATAAGAGCCCTTACTTTTGCTTTACGATAGACAGGAAGACAAAATGCAGCAATCACAGAAATAATAGCAATTACAACAAGAATCTCTATAAGCGTCATACCTTTTTTATAACCTTTTCCATCTTGTTCCATAGGGGGTGTCTTCTAATATTATTCCTTTTGTTTTCAATATCTCTCTTAACTCATCTGCCTTCTGGAAATTCTTTGCCCTTCTTGCCTCTTCTCTTTCTTTAACTAATGCTTTTTCTTGTTCTGTAAGTTCTATCTTCTCTTTATCAAGTATTACAAGGATACTGTCTATCTCTTCAAGAAAATTTTTGATATATAATGCATCTACCAGTGATAGAGAACCATCTGTTATGTATGTATTGACCTTCTTCATAAGATTAAAGACCTCTGAAAGAGCGAGAGAGATATTCAGGTCATCATCAAGACCACCTGTAAAACCATCTCTTGCTTTAACTATTGCGTCCTTTATATCCTTATTCGTTTTATCTCCTTTGCAGAAGTCCAGTGCCTGATAGAAGGCATTATAGTTTTTTATTGTGTTTTCTGCCTGAACAAGAGACCTTTCTGTAAAGTTCAGCGGGTCCCTGTAATGTGTAGAAAGAAGAAGGTACCTTATAGCCACAGGGTTATACCCTTTATTAAGTATATCCCTGAGTGTATAAAAGTTTCCTTTTGATTTTGACATCTTCTCATTGTTTACAAGAAGATGTGCCCAGTGTAACCAGTAGTTTACGAATTTTTTACCTGTGGCTGCCTCACTCTGTGCAATTTCATTTTCATGGTGCGGGAAGATATTATCAACACCGCCTGTATGTATATCAAAACTCTCTCCCAGATACTTCATACTCATAGCAGAACACTCTATATGCCAGCCAGGCCGACCCCTTCCTATCTCTGTATCCCAGAATACCCCTTCCTTTTCCTCCTTCCACAGAGCAAAGTCCCGCACATCCTCTTTTTCGTATTCATCCACATCCACCCTTGCGCCGGGTTTTATCTCTGAAATATCTATACCTGCAAGTGTGCCATAAGAAGGAAATTTTGCTATACTGAAGTATATAGAACCGTCTTTATAATAAGCATAACCTTTATCTAAAAGTTTTTTTATAAGAGAAACCATCTCAGGGATATGGTCTGTTGCTCTCGGAAGATAATCCGGTTTTTTAAGTCGGAGTGTCTCCATATCTTTTAAAAATGCAGAAATGTATCTGTCCGTGTATTCCCTCAGATTTATTCCTTCCCTTTGAGCACCTTTTATTGTCTTATCATCCACATCGGTTATATTCATTACCCTTATTACTTTATATCCACTGTATTCAAGATATCTATGTAACAGGTCTTCAAAGGCATAGGCACGGAAGTTTCCTATATGTGCAAGGTCATAAACCGTAGGACCACAGGTATAGAGTTTAACAGTACCTTCTTCAAGGGGTTTAAACTCTTCCTTTCTCTTTGTAAGTGTATTGTAAAACCTAATCATTTTTCCATCCCAATTTTTTCAATACTTCTTTTGCTTCTTCCTGACAACTACAACTTAATGATAACAAAAGCCCTTCTGGTCTCAAATTTTCAAGAACAATATCTATCTCATGTAATTTAGGATATACTATAATTGCTTTTTTCTTTGCCTGTATCTTCTGATAAAGAGGTATCCACCTTTCAATACTTACACTGCTGAACTTTGCTCCTGATACCCACTGGATTGCATTAAGTTTAGGGATATCAAGTAAAATATCAAGATGTTGCAGTGCCTCCACTCCATCAAGGTGATATATGGAGTAGTCAAGATATTCTATTTCCCATAACAACTCTTCAAGGAAAAACTCTTTATATACAGAAGAAGAAACAAGACAGGAAAAATCGTTCTGGACAGGAAACATCTTGCCAGGTGCCCATATGTCTATCCATGTTGTGCTTCCTTTCTGTATATCTTTTACTATGGACCAGTAATCATCATAGACCTTCTGCCATGCCTTATATAAAAAGTTTATTACCTTTTTTGCCTCTTCAGGATAGTCAATCAAATCCATACATGCTCTATCAGGACCACCCCTTAAAACGCATAGGGCATCAAAATTGCTGTGCAGGTCAGTAACTCCTACAATATATCTATTCTTACCCCTTTCTGCAGCCGCTTTGGTAAGGTTTAAATACTTCTGGTATAAAGGGTTGCTCTCATCTATATAAAGTTGTTCCAAATTTTTATAATCAGGCAAGAGAGGTTTTGACCAGTCAATCCAGGAGGTTTCTTTTGATTCTGGAGAAAATTGTATTTCTGCTCCGAGAAAAGCAGAAAGTATATCCGGACCTAAAAAAGGGAGAAAGTATGGAACCGCAAGTCCTCCGTAATAAACCTCTTTTAGATATTCTTCAAAGGCATCCAAAATAATATCTGGCTTCTGGGTAACGAGAAAATAAGGAGTAAACCGGTTGAACCAACTGATATCAGAACCTTTCCTCTTGGGTGCTTTTACAATCACTGCTATTTTATCAAGTACTTCACAGTTCCAGAATGCTTCATAATATGGCTGGAGTTCTTCAAAATTTGGTTTAAATTCCATAGAAGACCCCTCTATACCCTTTTTATATCAGGGTCTGTAAAAACATCTGTTTCATCCATACTCGTTGATGAAAATTCAGAAACAATAGCACCTTCATCCCCTGCCTGGAACCAGTGTAGTGTATCAGGTGGTAAAGTGTACTGGTCCCCAGGTTTTAAAATGATTTCATTCCAGACAGTAAAGTATTCCTTTCTCGCTTTAAGTATTGCTTTTGGATTTTTTACCGGCTCACCCGGGACATAAAGATACACCTCTCCGTATCTACACCTGAATGTCTCCTGTTTACCTGGATTGGATGGTGAAATTGGTGGATGTCTGTGTTCAGGACAGGTCTGTCGTGGCAGCATAATCAGTTCTTTTGCACAGTATCTGTCATTATTCTCATATACGATTATCTGGGCACCTATCATCTCAGGAATACCCAGTTCTAACTCCACCACTTCCATATTTTCATATTCTTTCTCTGTAATAACAATACCTGCCTTTTTCAAAAGTTCAAGAGACCTTCTTTTTAGTTCCTCCTGTTTTTCCTTGCTTATCATATCCACCTCCTTAGCCGTTCTATCACTTTTTCTTTTCCCAGTAGTTCAAGCATTTCAAAAAGTCCTGGTCCTTTTGTTTTTCCACTTACAGCAACCCTTAAAGGATGAAAGACATCAGATGGTTTATATCTATTTTCTTCACAGAACTTTCTTACATGTTCTTCAATTACCGAACCTGACCAGTGTTCACACACTTCAAGTACTGGAAGTACCTCTGAAAGCACTTTTTTCCCTTTCTCTGAGAGGTATTTACTCACTGCTTCTTCCTCGTAATTTGGCTCTTTGACAAAGAACCCTATGTGGTACGGCATATCCTTCAGTATCTTAATCTTTTCCTGTTCCAGTGCTATCGCTTTTTCAAGATACTCTTTTTCATATTCCGATAAAGCATCTCTCACAATACCTGACTCTTTGAGAAATGGAATGGAAAGTTCTAACAACCTTTCAGGAGAAGCCTTCCTTATATAATAGCCATTCATCCAGAGAAGTTTTTCAGGGTCAAAGACAGCACTGGCTTTCTGACACCTTTCAAGAGAGAAAGCATCTATCAACTCTTCCTTAGAGAAGATGTCCTGGCTATCTGTAGTTCCCCATCCGAGCAGAGATATATAATTAAAGAATGCTTCTGGCAGATATCCTGATTCTCTATATGCCCTGACAGATGTAGCCCCATGTCTTTTACTTAAGCGGGTTTTATCAGGTCCGAGAGTCATTGACATATGAGCAAACTGTGGTACAGGTGCATTCAGCGCTTCAAAAAGAAGGATATGTTTGGGTGTATTTGAGAGATGGTCTTCTCCTCTTATTACATGGGTGATTTCCATAAGGAAGTCATCCACTACTACAGCAAAATGAAATGTAGGAAGTCCATCTGACTTCATTATAACAAAATCAGGGAGGTGCTGGCTTTCAAATACAACACGCCCCCTGATAATATCATCAACGGTTATATTTTTTTCAGGAACAATAAACCGTACCACTGGTTTTCTACCTTCTGATGCATATTTCTTCTTATCTTCTTCTGTTAATGTTCTGCATCGGTTATCATAACCAGCAGAGGCATTTTTACCTGCTGATACATTCCTTTTCTCTATCTCTTCTCTTGAACAATAGCATCTATATGCCTTCCCTTCCTTTAATAATTTTTCAGATATATCTCTGTATATATCAAGCCGTTCCATCTGTCTGTAAGGACCAGAATTACCTCCAATATCAGGACCTTCATCCCAGTCAAGCCCTATCCACTTAAGGTCTTCTATCAGCGCGGCTTCATATTCCTTTTTAGAACGCTCTGTATCTGTATCTTCTATCCTCAAAATAAAACTACCTTTGTTTTTCCTCGCAAAAAGATAGTTAAAAAGCGCTGTTCTTGCATTCCCTATATGAAGATAACCTGTAGGACTTGGAGCAAATCTTACCCTTACCATATAATATCCTTCCTCTATAATAATACAATAATTCTATCAGGATTTGCCTTGATCAGTCAATAAATTAGTTCAGATGAGTTCAGCCACACCTGCTACAGTATTGCCTGGAATATCAAACTGAAGGGTAGTACCTTTTACTGAAAATTTTACACTTTCGGGTTTTTCCCCGGGTCTGTAAAGAATAACTTTGCGGGTTTTATCTACCTTCTTTGAGTTTATATATACAGTTTCAGGTGGAATGTATCTGTTTGTATTTCTTCCTATTTTGCTTGCAATACTTGCTACAAAGGTTCCTCTTTCGGATAAAAACAGATTTCCATTGAACCCAGGAGGTAAAATAATAGGGTTTTCCTCAAATACCCATCTCCGTCTGAATAGCCGCTGAAGGACAGGTATATACATATTATACAGGTCTCTGGATGTTTTATAAACATGTGTGGAACTTGTGAAGCCAGCCCCATATACCAGGCAGTTCTGAAACATCTCTTCTACTGCACGGTCATTGTTCCTGTAATCAAGAAAGAACATCGGTTTTTCAAGAGCATAATATTGTAAATGGTTACACAACCATCCATGACTTTCTGCCATAAAACCGTCTATATACTTCATAATTCCTATGCCAAATGGGCCATTGCCGATGATAACCTTATCGGGATGGAGTAGTTTTGAAAGGAGTTCAAGATGCGTAAGGTAGTTTAACCCGGTCATATATGCAGGACGATTATTAAATGCAGTAATTCCATCACTGTGACCGGTATCAAGAGAATTATAGCATGCCTGGTCAACAAAAACCCCATCAATTTCAGGATACCTTTCTACCATTCCCTTTATCTGCCTTACCATGTCCTTTCCGAAAGGTAGAGAAAGGTCAGAGTTTAAAAGGTGAGTACCTGGCCAGGCAGAGCATTTATTACCATAGATGTCTCTAACCCATGAATTTTTAACAATCTTTTCAGGCAATGTATCATCCCCGTCTCCTGAGACCTGTATATAAGGAAGTGCTGCAGCACCTACACTGTGGAGGGTCTTTATCGTTTTTTTAATAATATCTACTGTAATAAAAGGTCCTTTTTTTGATTTTACCGGGTGTCCCGGCGTCCACTTCTTCACACCTTCAGGATGATAGTTTCCATACAAAGGGAAGTGTCCATGTATCTCATACCACTTAAGTCCTAACTCTGACATTGTTTCTGCATCTTGTTGAGAAAGTGTATAATTACCACTTATATGGCCACCCCATAGATTATGAATTGTCTTGGAACGAGGGGCAAAGTACTCCTTAAATCGTTCATAAAGATAACCGAGAGAAGGTCTCCAGCCACCGAAAGCGGCACGGAGGATAAAGGATGCTCGTGCAGGTTGATTTTCACAAAGTGCAAGCCAGTCGTATCTTACATCCAGAAATGGTTCACGATATCCGCTAACAAAACGGAACCTCGGTGTTTGAAAGTCAAAAGGCATAGTGATAAGCAGTCCTGTTTTCTCTTCCTTGCGCCATACACAAAGAGCAGGAAGAAGGATACCACAGTTAAAATCTCCATATTCAAAGGAAAAACCCCCAAATCTTCCTAACTCAGAGGGCATACCATCTTTTGCTGCCCAGAGAGCATTACCATATGCTGATTGTGCCCAGGGGATTGAATACACAATGGAACAGGAACGAAAAACTCCTTTTTCCATTTTAAGTGTAGCATCCCATTTTATTTCATCGTCTTCAACAGTATATTCCTCCGTGAGTATAAAAGGTGCATCCTTGAAGGTTTTCTGAACAGTCAGTGTATTTCTGTTGATAAAAAATCGTAAATTTTTAACGTCCTTTCCTGTATATTTTCTACCTGTAAGGTCATCACAGACAGATACACCACATTTAGCAGGTGTCCATACAAACTTTTTATCTCCAGATATTATTATACTTCTTATATCACCGGTTTTTCTCTCCATATCCAGCAACAATTTTCCACCTTTTAAACGCCATCCAAAAGATGTTTTCTCTATCCTTTTCATTTTGTCACTCCTTAGTTAATTAAATTTATGAATATGAAAGAATTATAGACACTCCATTACTTTTGTCAAACTTTTTTACCTTTTGTTTTATACGGTATAATTAAATAACAGAGATGACAATATGGCAACTGAGATATTAACATTAAGGGAGTTTCTTGAGCAGGTCAGAAATGTGTTTGAAGTGGCATATCCATTACAGTATAAAATCACAGCGGAGATAGCACGGCTCAACATCCACCGTACATCAGGGCATTGCTTCCTTGACCTCGTAGAAAAGGAGAAAGAAACAGTTGTTGCAAAAGCCACAGGGACCATCTGGAATAGTAATCTTACCAGGATACTTAAAAAATTCAGAGATACAGTGGGAGAAGAACTGAGAGAGGGAATGAAGGTCCTTCTACTTATAGAAGTACGTTTTCATGAATTATATGGGTTAAGGTTGAATATAGTGGATATAGACCCTTCCTATACATTGGGAGAATTTGCCCTGACACGTAAGAAAATCCTTGAAAAACTTGAAAAAGAAGGGCTCATTAATAAAAATAAGCAACTTCCTTTTCCTCTGGTTCCTCAGCATATAGCAGTTGTATCTTCAGAGTCATCAGCCGGCTATGAGGATTTTCTTAACACGCTTCATAATAACCCGTACGGGTATAAATTTTCTGTTGCACTTTTCACCGCATATATGCAGGGAGAACAGGCAGAAGAATCTATCCTGTCTGCTTTGAGGATGTGCAGAAATAGAGTAAAAAATTATGATGTTCTTGTTATTATCAGAGGGGGAGGAGATAATATAGACCTACACTGTTTTGACAGTTATAATTTAGGGAAAGCAATCGCTGACTTCCCTATACCGGTGCTTTCAGGTATAGGACATACCCGTGATGAGACCGTTGTAGATATTGTTTCTTATAAAAAGATGATAACACCTACTGCTACAGGAGAGTTTATTGTAAAAAAAACAAGGAGTTTTGAAGATATGCTGGAAGATTCAGGTAGCCGTCTTGTAAGTTTTACAGGTAATATCATTATTGAACAGAAGACATTTTTGGCAAATACTGCAAAACAATTTAATATATTTACTGATTTTTTTATTCATAATGTAAAACAGAGTTTCAATACCGCTATATCAGATTTCAAGAATAATGTTTCAAAATGTATCGTTTCAAGGGAGTTCTTTTTAAGACATATGCCGGAAAATATATTTTCTTCTATACGATTGTATATGAAGGCACATATAAATTTTCTTGAAAAAAATGAAGGGAAAGTAGTGCTGATGAATCCTGTAAATATATTAAAAAGGGGGTATAGCATTACATTTAAAGAAGGCAGGGTTATAAAGGACCCGCAGAATATAGAAAAAGGAGACGTAATAGAAACATATCTGTATAAGGGAAAAATAAAAAGCAGAGTGGAGGAGAAAAATGGTTGATAATAAACTCACCTATAAAAAAGCGATTTCTGAACTGGAAGAGATAGTAAGAGAAATAGAGAATGAAGAGATAGATGTTGATAATCTTCTTGATAAGGTAAAGAGGGCATCGTTTCTTATCAAATATTGTAAAGCAAAATTGAGAGATACAGAAGCAGAAGTAAAAGAAGTCCTTTCTTCTCTTGAAGAAGACAAAGAGAATAAATAGTAAAGGATGAAAAACCTTTTAAATTCTTTGTTCAAAGGGAATGACACTTCTTATATAAAAAAACTGACTGAAAAGGGCGAGGTATATACAATAAGAGGTGGAAATAAATCTTTTTTTTCTGCACTGATTGCGTATTTTTTTACAGAGATTCAAAAAAATTTCATCGTTGTTCTTCCCGATGAACTCTTTGCTGATACATTTTTTAATGATGTTAAGTCATTTATTGAGAAAAAAGAAGATATAAAACTTCTTCCTTCTCCAGAGATTTTTCTTAAGGATGAAGACAGGATATCTCCTGTTATGTTTGAAAGGGTGAGTGTTTTTACAGAAATCGCTTCTGGAGAAAAACCATTCTTACTTATTGCTCAACCATTATCAATTCTTAAAAAAATTCCTTCTATGGATGCTTTCAAAAAAAGATGTATTTATTGCAATACGGGAGATAATATACGAAGGGATAAATTCATTTCTTCCTTACTGGATTATGGGTATGAACAAACAGATGTGGTTGAAGAACCAGGGGACTTTGCCAGAAGGGGATATATTGTAGATGTTTTTCCTCTGGATAGGGAATTCCCTGTGAGAGTGGAGTTTTCAGGGAATTATATTAAATCCATAAGAAGATTTGAGGTGGCAAGCCAGGTCTCTTTTGAAAAGATAAACAAATTTAAGATAATACCACTTAACGAAAGATTTGTAGGAGAGGAAGAGACATATATTACTGAGGATATTAAAAATGTGAGGGTTTTTATCATAGAACCTGAGAGGTTTTATAATTCCCGGTTATTTGGCGAAATTAAAAAGGCAGGATATTTTTCTGAAGATGTATTTGATACACTGATAAAGAAAGCAGTGATACTGGAAGACAAAATGAGTTCTGACAGAAAATGTGAAGTATTTTATTTTAATGTTTTACCTGTCTCTGAAAGGTTCAATCTAACCGAACCGTTTAAATGGATACCTTTTTCACAGGAGAAAATCTTTATATTTTCAGATAATGTTTCTCAAGAGACCCGATTGAAAGATATATTAAAAGAAAGGGATATAGATATATCTGCAATAAAATTCTTTCAGGGTGGTATCTCCTCTGGATTTTTCTTTCCCCAAGCAGGTATTACTATCTTGAGTAATGATGAACTATTTGGAAGATACAGAGTGAGAAGATATACAGGCAGGCACTACGCAGAGACAATACCTGTGAAAAGTTATTCTGAAATAAAGGAAGGTGATTATGTTGTACATTATAATGAGGGTATCGGTATTTTCAAAGGGATGAAATTACTTGATACAGGAGACATAAGAGAAGAATTTGCTGTAATAGAGTATGAAAGAGGGGATAGATTATATGTGCCACTTAACCAGATACCTCTTATCCATAAGTATATAGGGACAGGAAAGCCTAAGGTATCTACACTCGGAGGTAAGGGCTGGATAAAAATCAGAGAAAAGGTCAGGGAATCAATAAGGGATATTGCAGCAGACCTCTATCAACTTTATATAACAAGGAAAAGGGAGAGGGGTTTTGTATTTATGCCGGATGAGGAATTTCAGAAGATATTTGACAGTAGTTTTATTTATACAGAGACAGAAGACCAGCAGAAAGCAATAGATGAGGTTAAAAAAGATATGATGTCAGATATTATTATGGACAGGATTGTATGCGGGGATTCTGGATATGGAAAGACAGAGGTGGCATTGAGGGCAGCATGTAAGGCAGTTATAAGTGGCAAGCAGGTTGCTGTGCTCGTCCCTACAACTGTTCTTGCACTCCAGCACTTTTTAACTTTTAAAGAACGTTTCGCTGACTTTCCCGTAAGGGTAGAGATGCTTTCAAGGGTTATTACTCCTTTAGAGCAGAAGGAAGTTCTTGAGGAGTTAAGAGAAGGAAAGATTGATATAGTTATAGGAACTCATAGGTTGTTACAGGAAGATGTTAGATTTAACAATATAGGACTGCTTATTATTGATGAAGAGCAGAGGTTTGGCGTCATACATAAAGAAAAGATAAAAAGAGAATTTAAAAATATAGATGTTCTTACACTTACCGCAACACCTATACCGAGAACTCTCTATATGGCTCTTTCAGGAATATTGGATATAAGTGTGATAGAGACCCCTCCACAGGGACGGCTTTCAGTGATTACCTATGTTGGTAGATATAATGAGAAACTTGTAAGAGAAGCAATTATAAGAGAACTTGAAAGAAAGGGACAGGTCTTTTATCTTCACAACAGGATATACGATATTGAAAAGGTAAGAGATAAAATACTTAATATGCTTCCTTTTGCCCCAGCAGTAGAGATAGCACATGGAAGGATGAATCCCGGAACACTTGCCTCTATTATGAAGAGGTTTTCAGCAGGGGAGATAGATATTCTTGTGGCTACAAGTATTGTAGAAAGTGGTATAGATGTACCGAGAGCAAATACCCTGATTGTAGATAATGCCCATACATTTGGACTGGCAGACCTTTATCAGTTAAGAGGTAGGGTTGGTAGATATAAATGGCGTGCTTATGCGTATTTCTTTTATCCTGACCCTTCCTGTCTTTCAAAAGAGGCAAAAGAACGTCTATCAGCCATACAGCAGTTGAATAAACCAGGAAGTGGTTATAAGATTGCATTAAAGGACCTTGAAATAAGAGGTGCGGGGAATATACTCGGAAGGCAACAGCATGGATTTATCCAGCAGGTTGGTTTTGAACTGTACTGTATGTTCTGGAAGGAGATAATGGGAGAAATCAGAAAAGAAAGGGGTGTAGAACACTTTAAAATCAAAAAGATACCGGTTATACCATATGAATATATACAGAGTCCTGCCATAAGATTGTACCTTTACAGACGTATCGCAGAAATCAAAGATAAGAAAGACATTTATGGACTGGTTGAGGAAATGAAAGACAGATTTGGTCCTCCACCTGAAGAATGGGTGGGTTTGTTAAATAATATAAATGGATATCAATAAACAATGTAATATCACGGTAAGAAAATATAAGAAAGAAGATAGATTGTTAATAAGAAAAATATACTATGACACTGCATTTCTCGGAGAGTCCGCAGAGCAATTTTTTTATGGGCGTGATGTCTTATCTGATTTATTTACGGTTTATTATACTGATTATGAACCAGAATCGCTCTTTGTATCAGAGATTAATGGAGAAGTTGTGGGGTATCTCACCGGCTGTAAAGATATAAAAAAACAGAAAAAGATATTTATGAAAAAAATCTTACCTTCTGTAGTAATCAAATTTCTCTTAAGCCGTTCAATTCTAAGCAGCAAAAATTTTCTGTTTCTTTCCAACTGCCTACTTTCACTCTTTAAAAAAGAGTTAATCACAACAGATGTTTCTAAAGATTATCCTGCTACCCTTCATATAAATATATCTTCAGAATATAGAGGTATCGGTACAGGCAGGAAACTTATAGAAGCGTATCTTTCCTATCTACAGGATGAGAAAATAAAAGGTGTTTATCTTACAACCATCTCATATAATGCAGTAAAATTTTTTGAAAGACAGGGGTTTAACATATTAAGCAAGAAAATAATTACATGTTTTTCCTATATTTATCCTGAGAGATTGTACAGGTTTGTATTGGGGAAGAAATTAACAGATTAGAATATAAATATGCTAAAATTAAACCTATGACAAAAAGAATAAGAATATCACCATCCCTTCTCTCTGCGGACTTCAGCCGTCTCGGAGAAGAAGTAAAGGCAGTAACAGAAGCAGGTGCGGATTTTATACATTTTGATGTAATGGATGGACACTTTGTTCCCAATATCACGTTTGGTCCTATGGTACTCAAGGCAATAAGAAAATATTCTGATTTACCTTTTGAGGCACATCTTATGATTTCTCAACCAGAAAGATACTGGAAAAGTTTTGCTGATGCAGGGGCAGATGTAATAGGGATACACATAGAGTGCGATGTAAACCATAAACAACTCATAGAGAAGATACATGGATATGGAAGACAGGTCTGTCTTGTGATAAATCCTCCTACTGATATAAAGTTGATATATCCTTTTCTTGAAGATATTGAACAGTTGCTTATTATGACAGTTAATCCTGGTTTTGGAGGGCAGGAGTTTATAACAGATGTTGTCCCGAAGATAGAAATGGTGGCTGAAATGAGAGAAAAAAAGGGACTTTCTTTTGATATATCTGTTGATGGAGGTATAAATTATAAAACAGCAGATATTGTAAAAAAGGCAGGTGTAGATATAATCATAGCAGGGTCATTTATCTTCGGTAATAAAAACTATAAAGAGGTAATAGAGGGACTGCGCAGATGAAAAGAATAACATTTGATGAATTAAAATTTTTATTGAAAAAAAGAAGGGAGATTAACATAGAGAAGAAGGTAAGAGAGATTATAGATGAAGTTAGAAGTAGAGGAGATAGGGCGCTTATAAAGTTCACTGAAAGATTTGATGGGGTAGAAAATGTAAAAATTAAGGTTTCTAAAGAAGATATAGAGAGAGCGAAAAAAAATGTTGATAAAAAGATATTAAAAGTTATAGAAATAACAAAAAAAAGGATAGAGAGATACCATAAAAGACAGATTCCGAAAGGGTTTATTTTGAAAGAAAAGGACATCTCCGTAGGATTTAGATTTTCTCCTGTTGAGAGTACAGGTATTTATATACCCGCAGGACAATCCCCCCTTGTTTCTACAGTGCTTATGACAGTTATTCCTGCTTCCGTATCAGGAGTAAAAAAGATATATGTAGCAAGCCCTCCTTCTTTTAATGGTAGTGTACATCCTTTGATTACAGGGGTACTGGGATATCTTGGAGTTAAGGATATTTTCGCTATTGGTGGTGCTCAGGCAATCGCTGCCTTTGCTTATGGGACAGAGACAGTTCCTCCGGTTGATATTATAGCAGGCCCAGGGAATAAATATGTTAATACAGCAAAAGTTCTCGTGTCAGGCGATGTTAACATAGATACTCCAGCAGGACCCAGTGAACTGGTTATATTTTCTGATGGTACAGGCGACCCTGGGTTTATTTCAGCAGATATGAATGCACAGATAGAACACAGGGATGGACTTGGAATACTGATAACGACATCCGAAAAGCAGGCAGAGATGGTAAGCAAGAATGTTAAAGGGGGCTACTGGATTTGTGTAAAAAATAACAGAGAGATAATAGATATAATAAACTATATTGCTCCTGAACATCTACAACTGATGTGTAAAAATCCTGAGACATTTATAAATAAAGTGGTGGCAGGTGCTATATTTGTAGGTGATTATTCTCCTGCTACATTAGGTGATTACTTTGCAGGTCCCAGTCATACACTACCCACAGGAAGAAGTTCTCGTTTTTCTTCCGGGATTTCCGTTTATACCTTTTTAAGAAGCTATGCTGTAATTTCAGGAAAAAAAGGTTTATACAAGAAATATGGGGATATAATGGAATTTCTTCCTGAACTGGAAGGACTTCCCTGTCATAAAACCTCTCTCTCTGTAAGGAAAGGAAAATGATGGAAGATACTATTACTTTGCTTTCGGATTTTAATAAAGAAAAAAGAGAAGGAGCACTTAAAACTATTGTAGAGTTAATAAAAAAAGGTAAAGTTCAGAGATATATGGATTTAAAACCATGGATTAACCTGCATCTTCATACATTTCATTCTTATAACTACAACAACTGGTCTCCTTCAAGAATTGTATTTGAGGGCTGGAAGACAGGACTTAAATATACAGGAACTGTGGACTTTGATTCACTTGATGCAGTTGAGGAGACACTTTTTGCAGGCAGATTATTAGATATAAAAGTGGTGGGTGGTTTTGAATCAAGGGTCTTTCTTGATGAAATGAAAGATGTTGTGATAAATTCTCCAAAAGAGCCGGGGATATATTATCTCTGCGGGAAAGGTTTTCTGAAAAAGCCAGAAGAGGATAAAGAAGCGGGGATGTTTTTTAGAAATATGAAAGAACTGGCACAGGGAAGAAACAGAAAGGTTATAGAAAAACTCAATACATATCTTAAAGATGTAATGGTGGACTATGAAAATGATGTCCTACCATTAACTCCTTCAGGAAATCCAACAGAAAGGCATATTACAGAGGCATATCAGAAAAGGTCAGAAGAGGTATTAGGAGAAAGCGTGGATATATTCTGGGCTGATATATTGAAAATGAAAGCAGAACAGATAAAAGAGATGAGGACTAATAAGAAAGCGGACTTTCAGGAACTGTTGAGGAAACATCTTATAAAATATGGTGGTCCTGGATATATGCCACCGGAGAGAGAGAATTTCCCACTTTTTGACGATGTGGTAAGGATGACAGAAAAGGCAGGGGGTATTCCCACAGGCACCTGGCTTGATGGAACAAATCCTGGAGAAGAAAATCCTGAAAAACTACTAGAACTGATGAAGAGTAAAGGAATAAAGGTTATTACGATTATCCCTGACAGGAACTATAATATTAAAGATACTGATGAAAGGGAACTTAAAATAAGAAAACTTGATGATTTTATCACTACCTGCCAGAAGATGGGAATGCCTGTTGTATGTGGAACAGAGATGAATAAATATGGTCAGCCATTTGTGGATAATTTTAACAGTCCTGTACTTAAAAAATATCTTCACTACTTCCTCTCCAGTGCAGAAATATTTTTTGGAGGCAGAAGTATATGAAACTTAAATTTTTTGATGTGAATGTTTATATAGGAAAAAGAATGGATGACCCACGAGATATTTATATCTCTTCAGAGCAACTTGTACATAAGATAAAATCGCTGAACATAGAAAAATCAATTGTTTATCATATATCTCAAAGAGATGGACATCCTGACACAGGAAATAAGATATTAATAAAGGAAATTTCAGATAAACCACAACTATATGGGATATTAACTGTTTTACCCTTCCAGACAGGAGAGATAGAGAAATTTAATTTTAAGGAACTAAAAGATAATAAAATTGTTGGATTTAACTTCTTTCCTAAAAAACATAACTATCTTTTAAACAGAATAACATTTGGAGATTTTCTTGCAGAGATTGAACACAGGCATTTTCCTGTATTTTTTGATATTATGAGCGGTTTTTCAGTTGGATGGGAAGAGATATATTCTCTTCTTGAAAATTTCCCGGAACTTGTCTGTATATTGTGTAATCCAGGTATATGGAATACAGATAGATATACATGGCCACTGCTTGAAAAATTTCACAATGTTTATCTTGAGTCCAGTTTACTCTCACTCAATGAGGGTTCTATTGAAGAAACAGTGAAAAAATATGGTGCAGAGAGGGTTATTTTCGGTAGTGGTTATCCTGAAAGATATATTGAGGGTGCGGTATTGCAACTCATTCATTCAAAGATAGCAGAAAAAGATAAAGAAAAGATAGCATATCAAAATATCAAACGGATAATAGATAATATAAAATATGAATAATTTGTGGAAAGGATTTCTATCTTCAGGAAAGATTGAGAACTGTCCTATAATTGATATACACTGTCATATGGGCCTGTTTTATGGTTCCCATATGCCTTATTCATCACCTGAGACAATGGCTGAAAGAATGAAAATGGCAGGGGTAAAACTTTCTGTCTTTTCTCATCACTCTGCCCTTTTCAGTCCTGAAGGAGGGAACAAAATCAGTATTGAAATAGTAAAAAGATACCCAGACATATTCAGGGCGTACTGTGCAATCAACCCTAACCATTCTGAAGCAATAAGTAAAGACCTTAAGACATTTGACAGATATTTTAATGATGTATATGTGGGATTTAAATTCCTTGCGGATTATCACAAACATCCTCTTTCAGGAGAAAGATACAGAAATGTACTTGAATATGCAGATAGTAATGGTCTTATTGTGTTGTCACATACCTGGGGTGGAAGTGGTTATGATGGGGCAGAAGAAGTAGAAAAGATATTAAAGAAATATAAAAAGATGAAACTACTTTTAGGACATTCAATACACGGTGACTGGGAAAATGCAATAGAGATTATAAAAAGATATGACAATGTTTATCTTGAACTGTGTGCTGTACTTGATGAAAGAGGAATATTGGAAAGGTTTGTGGATGAGTTAGGGTCTGAAAGAATACTTTTCGGGACTGACTTCCCATGGTTTAACCACCATTACTATATAGGTGCTTTATTAGGTTCAGGTATTTCTGATGATGCCTGTAGAAACATCCTTTATAAAAACTCCGAGAAACTTCTCATGATTACATGATATTTACTTTATCCATAAGAATTTTCATTTTTTGACCATATATAGATAAGGTGGTATAATAAACTATTTAAAAAATATTCTTGTGGAGGAAAAAATGACGCGTACATTAATAGCAAAGGAACAGGATATTAATAGAAAGTGGTATCTTGTTGATGCCACAGATAAGACACTGGGACGTCTTGCAAGTGAAGTTGCAAAAATTCTTACAGGAAAAAATAAACCCATATGGACTCCTAATGTTGATACAGGTGATTTTGTTGTGGTTATAAATGCTGAAAAGATAAAGGTAACAGGTAGAAAATTAGATGATAAGATATACTACAGGCATAGCGGATATTTAGGTGGACTGAAGAAAGAAACACTCCGTTCATTGATGAATAGAAAACCAGAAACGGTTATCATGCTGGCTGTTAGAGGTATGTTGCCAAAAACAAAGTTAGGAAGGCAGATGATTAAGAAACTGAAGGTCTATCGTGGAAATGAACATCCACATCAGGCACAGAACCCTCAGATAATAGAGATATAAGGGGGGAGAAACAATGAACAAGATATATATTATTGATGTAACAAACAGGGATGGAGTTCAGACAGCACGTTTGGGGCTTTCTAAACTGCAGAAGACGATGATAAATTATTACTTAAACAAGATGGGTATATTCCAGAGCGAGGCGGGATTTCCCACAACCTCCCATGAGATAAATTATCTTAATGCCAATATGAAACTTGCTAATAAAGGGGTGCTTTCTCCAATACGGCTTTCTGGCTGGATGCGGGCAATACCTGAGGATGTAGAACTTGCTTTTAAGAATGTCCCTTGTATAGAACATATGAACATATCTATTTCCACTTCTGAACAGATGATAGTGGGTAAGTTTTTAGGTAAGATGAAATTTAAGGATGTTCTTTCTTCTATGATAGATGCACTTAAACTTGCGAGGGAAAAGGGAATAAAAACCATAGGGGTAAATGCTGAAGATGCCTCCAGAACCAAAATCAAAAATTTGATTGAGTTTGCCGCAACTGCAAAGGAGAATGGTGCAGATAGAGTAAGATACTGTGATACTCTCGGATTTGATTCTCCTTTTACGATATATGAAAAGATATATAAAATGGCAAAAGAGGTTAAGATTCCTATAGAACTTCATTGCCATAATGATTTGGGGATGGCTGTTGCCTGTTCTGTTGCAGGAGCAAAAGCAGCAATAGATGCAGGTGTGGATGTATATATCAATACAACAGTAAACGGTATGGGTGAACGTGCAGGTAATGCAGACCTTGTCTCTGTTATTCTTGCGGTAAAATATGCTGATGGATTTACGGATAAGTATAAACTTGATGAGAATATAGACCTTAAGATGGCGTGGAAGATATGCCACTATGCTTCCTATGCATTTGGTGTTCCTATCCCTATCAATCAGGTGGGTGTGGGTAAGAATGCTTTTGCTCATGCATCAGGAATACATGTGGATGGTGCATTAAAGGACAGCAGGAACTATGAACTTTATGACTTTGAAGAATTAGGCAGAGGAGAGCCAGAGATTGTAGAAACAGGAAGGATGATATTGATGGGTGAATATAGCGGGATAAAGGGACTGAGAAATGTCTATGGGAAACTTGCCATAGAGTTTAAGGATGAGAAAGAGGCACGGAAGATACTTGAATTAGCAAGATATGCAAATGTTGAAAATCAGTTGCCTCTTACAGATGAAGAACTGATATTTATTGCACAGCATCCTGATGAGGTAAAGGAACTGCTTACTCTAACCCCCTGAATTAAAACAGGGAGAAAATCTTATTTAGTGTTTAGATTTTGGAGTTTAACCATTTATGGGACAGACAATAGCAGAAAAAATTCTTTCTTCACATTCAGGGAAAAAGGTTTTTGCAGGTGAGATTGCACTTGCAAATGTTGATTTTGTGATGGCACAGGATGGCACTGCGCCTCTTGTAATCAAGGTATTTGGAGAATTAGGTGGAGAAAAGGTCTTTAATCCCAAAAAAGCCGCGTTTGTTATAGACCACAACAGTCCGAGTCAAAGTCAGGGTGTTTCATCACTGCATAAAATGATGAGGGACTTTGCAAAAAAATACGGACTAAAACTCTTTGATATAGGTGAAGGTGTCTGTCATATACTTGTACCGGAGAAAGGACTGGTGAAGAGTGGAGATCTGGTTTTAGGAGCAGATAGTCATACACCAACATATGGAGCACTTAATATTATGTCCTGTGGTGTGGGTTCTACAGACCTTGCTATAGCGTTACTTACAGGGCAGCAGTGGTTTAAGGTGCCTCAGACCATAAAAATAATTCTAAAAGGGAAAAAATCATCGGGTATCTACGGTAAGGATATTGCACTTTATATGGTTAAGACCCTTACGGCAGAAGGAGCAACCTATAAAAGTGTGGAGATTACAGGACCTGCCTTAAAAGAGATAAGTATGAGTGAACGGTTTACTCTGTGTAATCTTACTACAGAGGTTGGTGCAAAGTGTGGAATAATGGAGTTTGACAGAAAGACAGAGGAATGGTTCAGAAAACTTAAAATAAAAAAATATAAGCCGGTTTTCCCTGATAAAGATGCTGTATATGAGAGGGAGGTAGAGATAGATGTATCAGTCATTTCTCCTCAGGTTGCAAAACCTCATACAGTGGATAATGTATCTGACATAGAAGATGTGAAAGGTACAGAGATACATCAGGCGTTTATAGGGACCTGTACAAATGGTAGAACAGAGGACTTTGCAGTTGCAGCATCTATTCTGAAAGGAAGAAAGGTAAAGTCCGGTGTCCGTCTTATATGTACTCCAGGGTCCAGGTCAATATATCTTGAATGTTTGAAAAAGGGTTATATCCAGACCATCATTGAGTCAGGTGGTTGTGTAACCAATCCTGGTTGTGGTCCCTGTGTTGGAACACATCAGGGTATTCCTTCCGATGGGGAAAATGTTATATCAACTGCTAACAGAAATTTTAAGGGTAGGATGGGTAATCAGAATGCTTTTATATACCTTGCCTCTCCTGCGACAGTTGCAGCAAGCGCTATAGAAGGAAAAATTACAGACCCACGAAAGTATCTTAAAAAGTGATTGGAGATGGATATCCTGAGAATGAAGTTGTGGGAGCTGAAAGAACTGATTGAAAAGAAAGACATTTCAAGTGTTGAAATAACAGAAAAAATCCTATCAGAGATTGAAAATAGAGATGGGGATATCCATAGTTACCTCTCTATAAATCCACGTGCAATAGAAGAAGCAAAAGAAATAGACAAAAAGATAGCCAGAGGAGAAAATACAGGACTACTTGGAGGTATTCCTGTTGCAATAAAGGACAATATCTGTGTGAAAGGAATGCCTGCAACCTGTGCCTCAAAAATACTTGAAAATTTTTTCCCTCCATATAACGCAACTGTTATAGAAAGAATAAAAAAAGAAGGTGCTATCATTGTAGGTAAAACAAATATGGATGAGTTTGCCTTTGGTTCATCTACAGAAAATTCTGCTTTTGGTCCTACGAGAAATCCTCTTAACCTGCAATGTGTTCCTGGTGGTTCTTCCGGTGGTTCTGCTGCTTCGGTTGCTGCAAATCTTTGTTTTGCTGCACTGGGTTCTGATACAGGGGGTTCTATAAGACAGCCAGCATCTTTCTGTGGAGTGGTTGGTTTAAAACCAACATACGGTAGGGTCTCAAGGTATGGACTGATTGCTTTTGCATCATCACTGGACCAGATAGGGCCTATTACAAAAGATGTTCGGGATACAGCAATAATGATGAATGTCATATCCGGAAGTGATAGGAACGATTCTACTTCTGTGGATATAAATGTGCCTGACTATACTGAGTTTTTGGATAGGGATATTAAAGGACTGAGAATAGGGATACCTGATGAATATTTTATTGAAGGGATAGATGAAACAGTAAAGAATAAAGTTATGGATGTGGTGGGAATACTTGAAAATAATGGAACCATTGTAAAAAGAATTTCCTTACCCCATACTGAATATGGGATAGCTGTATATTATATCTTGGCAACAGCAGAGGCAAGTTCTAATCTCGCAAGATTTGACGGTGTAAAATATGGTTACAGAACAGATAATCATACAGACCTTTACCAGATGTACACAAATACCAGAGGAGAGGGGTTTGGTAGAGAGGTAAAAAGGAGGATAATACTGGGTACTTATGTACTCTCATCCGGTTATTATGAGGCATATTACCTTAAAGCACAGAAGGTACGTGCACTTATAAGGAAGGACTTTACAGAAGCATTCAAGGAAGTGGATGTAATTATAACTCCCACTACTCCAGAACTGCCTTTCCGGTTAGGTGAAAAAACAGCAGATCCGTTAAAAATGTACCTTTCCGATATATTCACTGCCAATGTAAATTTAGCGGGACTTCCTGCAATGAGTATACCCGCTGGTTTTATTGATAATCTTCCTGCTGGATTACAGATTATAGCACCACATTTCCGAGAAGATAGAATTATAGAGGTCGCCTCTTTTATAGAAAGATGTATAAATGAAGGATAAAGTGGAATATTTTCTTACCAGACGGGCATTTTTTACAGGACTTGTATTATCAATTGCAATTTCATTTATATCTCAATACTCTGTAAATATCACGCACAGTTCTTATATGGCAATAGACCATATGCCTGCAGGTGGTATATTTCTTTTTTTCATACTTGTCTTGTTCCTTAATACGTTATTAAAGTTGATAAGATATAACCTCGCTTTTTCATCAGGGGAATTACTATTTGTTTATATAATGGTTCTGGTTGCCTCTTCAGTAACAGAGATGGGGTTTGGCAATCAGATTCTCCCTATTATATCAGGTCCGATGTACTATGCATCCCCTGAAAACCAGTGGGA
>JAOAIL010000010.1 GCA_026414725.1 bacterium | reverse complement strand
GGTTTTACCTTAATAGAGTTGCTGGTTGTGGTAGCAATTATTGCGATTTTAGCCGCAATGTTCCTACCTGCACTTTCTCAGGCAAGGGAAAGGGCGAGACAGTCGGTCTGTATAAATAACTTAAAACAGATAGGGCTTGCACTTCATATGTATATATCTGACTACAATGAATTTATCCCGAGGTCTGTAGAGGATATACTTACTGGTGGATGGAATGAAAACTGGCATATGAAGTTATATCCATATCTGGGACCAAATGAGAAGCCCTATCATGGTAAAAGAGGAGGTGTTTTTAACTGTCCGAGTTCTAACTATTACTGGGGTTTGTATAAAAATGGTAACTGGGCTGGAAGAGTTGCTTATGCGGTGTGTGGTTCTTTTGTAGGAAGAGCAGCGGTTGATGGTATACCTTTTAAGAAATACAGCAGGATTAAAAAACCCAGTCAACTCATTTATGCCATTGATGCTATGTGGTTTAATTTCTTTGTTGATAATGAAAAGAGTATAGCTGATGGTAATCCAAACGGAGAATCAGTAATAGAGTATCGGCATAATGGACTTGCCAACTTTGTGTATTTTGATGGACATACAGGGATGGCTAAGTATGGACAGTTAAAAACATCTGACTTCTGGGAAAATCCGTAAGAAATAAAAGAAAGGGTGTTCTTGAGTTTACAGGTTCTATAATGAGATGTATGGAAGAATACCCCTGTTTGTTACCCTATTTATTATATATAACAAGTAGAGATGATATAAATCTTTGCTCTACAGTTTACTGATTGCTATTCTGACAGATAAAAAGGGGGTAAAAAAGATGGAGAGATCTTTATTTTGGGTTGGGGTATTTCTACTGGCTGTGACAGGATTATTTGGAAACAATAGTGGAGATACTACATGGTTAACTGCACCTATACTTGATAAAGATACAGTATTTCTTGCCCACTGGGACAATGCAGGAGATATGAAATATAAAGTGGAAACAGGACAGGAACTTTTAAATAAACATATGTCAGGTGTGGATTATAAGGAAACTGATTGGGGGGCAGGGCTTATCTTTTCTTCTACTGGTTATTATCCTTTAGTATACTCATCAGGGAATAATAAGGAGTTACGGTCCGGAACAGTAGAATTCTGGTTTAGACCAACTGGAGAAAAATGGGTAAAAAGCACCCATGTTTTCTTTACTATATATTCCCATCTTACTCCTCAGGACTGGTGGAAGAACAGGATACAATTTCTTTATCAGATAGAGGCATTACGATTAGTTGTAGGAGATAAAGAAGGAAAAATTGTTAGTTTTGATATACCTCAGGTATTTTTGACCCCTGAAGAATGGTATCATCTTGGTTTTTCATGGAAGTTTGGGAATGGAGAGGGAAAGGATGAGGTTAAGATTTTTTGTAATGGAGAACAGATAGGATACTGGACAGGGTTAACATTAAATATGGATTTAAAAGAAGCAAAATTTATTATTGGTGGTGAAGAGCCGGATAAAATTGGCTGGCTGGTGGATGGTATTATGGATGAGTTAAGAGTATCAAGATGCTGGCGTGATTATACTATGAGAGATGGAGCAAAAAGTTTTTTTGAAACAAACAAATACAGTATCTATCTATCTAAAAACTGGTTCTGGGAGAAAGAATTGGAAAAAGCAAGAGTAAAATTAATACCTGACAGTACCGGTAAGATATTGTATGTTGACTGGAAGAGTGAAGCAGGAGGAGATGGAACAGAGGAACATCCTTTTAATAGTATTAGAATGGCAGCAGAGAAAGCATCTTCAGGAGATAGAATAGTGATAGCAGGAGGTGTGTACAGAGAGGTTATACCTTTAAAAACAGGTATACAGATTTTTGCAAAGAAAGGGGAAGAGGTAATAATCAAAGGGTCAAAAATAGTAAAAGGATGGCAGTATGATAGGAAAGGGAATTATTATTTTGCAGATGGTGTAGGATTAGAGTTTTCTTTTTCAGGAGTTGAAGTTCCTCTGGCATCCAATGTTCGCAATAAAAATCCTAATACTCCTGATATTGTATTTTGTGATGAAAAGATGCTTGAAAGATGTGAAACACTGGAAGAAATGGGAGATAGAATAAATGTTTTTTACTGGGATAGAAGTGCAAAAAGGATATATGTTCGGCTGGCAGATAGTAGAACTCCTGATGAACATATGATAGAGGTTGGGACAAAATGGACTCCTTTTGAGGGAGGTGGAGATGATGTGGTATTGAAAGGATTAACCTTTACACATTTTGCCAACCCACCATATGGAGAAGGACATCTTTCCTTAGGTGGGATTACTGTATCAGGAAATAATTGGCTTGTTGAGGACTGCACATCAATATTTAATGCTGGTGTTGGCATTATGCTTAGAGGGAATAATAATATCATAAGGAAATGTAAGTCCATTCATAATGGATGGTTGGGATTTTTTGCTTTCTGGGGAACTTATGGAAATAAAATTATAGAGTGTGAGAGTAGTTATAACAACTGGAAATATATTAATCCTGTGCTCGGTAGTGGAGGAATGAAGTTCTGTCTTGTAAGTGAATATATAATATCAGGATGTAAAGTATTAGAAAATCAGGGTCCCGGTATATGGTTTGATGATAGAAGTAGAGATGTTGTTATTATTAACAATGTAATAATGAACAATAACGCTCATGCAGGGATAATGTATGAAATAAGTTATGCAGGTATAATAAAAGATAATTTCTGTGCATTTAATGATACTTCTTATTTCCCCTCTGGTGAAGACATATGGCTCGGTGGAGGTATCCTTATCCAGAACTCCGCTGGTTGTATTGTAGAGAATAATATCCTGTTTAAAAATGCTCATGGTATTATATTTGTTGATGGAGATAGATGTGTATCTACCAATAGTCCAAACAACAGAATTGAAGAAAATTATTATCTTGTATATAACAATACAATAAGGAAAAACATTCTTATAGATAATAAAGGTTATGCTATTGTCCAGTGGCATTCTTCTAATGTCCTGCCGTTTAAGGATTCCAATAATATCTCTGTAGAAAATTGCTTCATAGAAAGAGAACAATCACCTGTTAAATTTAACTGGGGAGGGGCTGAAACATTTGATGATATAAAGCAGAAAGGATATGACAGTAATTCTCAGTTAATCAGAATTAAATAAGAAAAGATAGGAGGATTGTGTAGTTATGGAAGGAGAGAACACATACTTAAAAGATAAATACAGGCAGATTTTCAGAAACTTGACATATCCTATGCGACTTAAAAATTTTAATCCAGAAAAATTTATAAAGTTTGCTAAGAGTATAGGTGCAGAAGTTGTGGTTGTAGATGTAAGAACCCAGAGTTATTCTCTCCATGAAACAAAAGTATTTGTGAAAGACCCTGTTTTAGGAGACCGTGACCTTGTGAGAGAATGTGTTGATATATGTAGAAATCTTGGGTTGAAATTTGTTGGGTATGTGGCGCCTTTAGCATTTGAGATATGGTGGAAAAAACATCCTGAATGGCAGCAGAGAAGGGCTGATGGAACGAAGGTTGAAACAGCACACTGGAAGACATGGGGATGCTGGAATACTGGTTTTGGAGAGTTTATATGTAGAGAGTTGAAGGAAATTACTGAAAATTACAGACCTGACGGTTTTTATATAGATGGTTTGTTAATAGGAGACAAAGGTTGTTATTGTGAAGCATGCAGGAAAAAATTTAAAAAGGAAATGGGATATGATATCCCTGAAAAGCCTGATTGGAATAACAAGAAGTGGTATGAGTATATGAGATGGAAGTACAGACAGGTAGAGTACTTTGCAGAGATGATAAGTGATGCGATACATTCAATTGACCCTAAAATAGAAATCATATATAACTGTCCTTATGCCTGGTTCAGCACATGGTTTGGACAGAGTTATCTCCCTGCAAAATATCTGGATAGAGTAGGGACAGAAACATATCTGCCATCATCTATAAGGTATTCTTCCCAAAAAAACTGGTCACTTATCACATTTACTTCTTACAGTGTTTATGTAACGAGAATGTTACAGGAAGGCAAAAGATCCCATTGTTATACATACATAGTCCCTGGCTCTTTGGAAGCAGAAGTGATAACTGAAATAAATACTATTCTTGCTAGTGGTGGAGTACCCTGTATTCAGGGATGCGATGTTTCTATAAGAAGAATAATGGAAGAAATTAAAAAAACAGAACCATATCTCTATGAGAGTGAACAGGAAAGATGTATAGGGATTGTTTATTCGGATATAACGAGGGATTCATATTATAAAGATATTCCTACTGATGATTTTATTTCTGCTTATCATAAGGAAAATTATAATCCCTTTTTTACTCAGATGCATGGATTGTTTAAATTTTTTGTTGAAGCACATCTACCTTTTCAGTTTATAGGGGATGGACAGATTGAAAAAGGGGATTTAGATGGCTTTAAGTTGTTGATTTTACCGAACGTTGCTGCACTGAATGAAAAAGGATGGGAAAATATCAAAAAATATGTTGAGAAAGGTGGTAAGATACTTGCAACATACAAAACAGGTCTATTTGGTATCTATGGGAAAAGCATTGGTAAGGAACTGCTATGGCATAATGCTGGCTTGTTTTTCAGAAAACAGATAAAAACAGAGAAACCCTATCTGGTAGATAAGAAGGGAAACCTTCAGGTTAATATCCCTCCTGAATACAATCAATATCTTCTTCTAACTGAAGAAGATATTGATAATTTTAATCTGGACTTTTCTCTCTTAGAAGATGGAGGTGGCTGGATAGAATATGAAATTCCCGGTTATTTAGATAAAAACTTACATATTCCGGCAGAGGCACTTGAGGTAAATTACAGTGAAGAATGGGAAGTTATCCTCCCTTTTGGATATAAAGAGCATCCTGAAAGTAAAATGGAAGAAACTGTAGGTATAGGGAAAAGAAAATGGGGAAAAGGGGAGATTTATTATTTAAACTTTGATGTAGGTGAGGTTTTACATAAAGGAATACCTAATTTAAAGAAACTTTTATATTCACTTATTTTTAAAATAGCCAGTCCATTACCTGTAGAAGTAAAAGCACCAGCGAGTGTTTTTTTCTCTTTATGGAAACAGAAAAAAGAAAATAGATATGTGGTTCATCTTGTAAATGAGTTATCTCCTCAGGGTAGACCTGCAAGCAAAGAAGAGATGAGAACAGAGATTATACCTGTTAATTTAGAGATTCTTGTAAATATACCAAAGGTTCGTGAAATAAAAAAAGTGTTAGGTGAAGGGGATTTTATAGTGAATAATGGTAGAGAAGTAATTATAAATGGGCTGAAAGAGAGGGTTGTTTTCACGATAAAAGTATAAGTGGACTATGAAAATATGATATGAGAGATACTAATATAGGAAAAATTAGAGTAGGTGTTGTGGGTTATGGACGGGGATGGGGTTTATGCAATATTTTAAAAAAATTTCCAGAAGTGGAATTGAGAGCAGTTTGTGATAGCAATCCTAAAATTCAAGACCATGTTAAAAAAGACCATCCTGAAGTTTCTTTTTATACTGACTATTATAAAATGATTAGTTCAGGTAATATAGATGCTGTTTTGATAGAAACACCTCCTGCCTATCATGCGTCCTATTCCATAGCAGCACTGGAAAAAAATATACATGTGCTTTCTGATTGTCCTGCAGTAGTTTCTATAAAAGAAGGAGAACAACTATGGAAGGTAGCACAGAAGAGTAAAGCGATATATATGTTTGGAGAGAATGTGAATTATTGGGATTTTATAAAGACATGTAAGGAATTAAAAGAAAAAGGACTATTAGGAGACCCTGTCTATCTTGAAGCAGAATACATCCACGATATAAGGTATCTTTTCAGTCAGACACCATGGAGAGAAACTTTGCCTCCGATTCTTTATATTACCCATTCTCTCGGTCCTATTATTGAATGGATAGAGGAAGAACTAATTGCAGTTGCCTGTATGGATACAGGGAGTCATATCAATAAGAAAAGATATCAACATGATGCAATGGTAGCGGTTTTCAGGACGAAATCAGATATAGTAGTAAAAATATTATGTAGTTTCATTAACAATCATCCTGCATGTTTCCACCGTTATGTGTATTATGGTACTAAAGGATATTTTGAAAGATCTTCTCCACTGCCTGACAGAGTATCCTCTCATCTACAGAAGACAATTTTTTCAACCACTCAAATCAGGGGTATGGATGGATTGATGGAATTACCAACTTCTAATATTGACCTTATCAGTGAAGGTCATGGAGGAGCGGACTATCTAATGGTAAAAGATTTTATTAAGGCAATCGTTAAAAATCTCCCTTCACCGATTGATGTGAAAAAGGCACTCAAAATGTCTTTACCTGGAGTATATGCATTAGAGTCCGCTAAAGCAGGTGGAAAAATGATTGCTATCAAATACCCCTGGAATGAAAAGTAAAATAGAAAACAGTATCAACTGAGTTAAACTAACTCAGAATGAAAAAAAGAGGAGGAATAATGGCAGAAAGGATTTATGGGGAAAGGGAACTGGAACTCTTAAAGGAAGTACTGGATTCAAAAAGATTATGTTCGCTAGATGGAAAATATACCCATATATTTGAAGAGAAATTTGCACAGATGATGGGTGTAAAATATGGTGTTGCTATGAATTCTGCAATGAGTGTTTTACACTCTTCAGTTATCTGTGCTGGTGCAGGTGCTGGGAGTGAGGTTATATGTGATTCTGCTTTTGTCTTCGGCGCCCAGGCAGTTTTGTATAACAATGCAATACCTAAATTTGTAGATATAAAACCGTACACCCACAATATGGACCCGGAAAAATTAGAATCAGCGATAACTGAAAGAACAAAAGCAGTGATAGTAACTCATGCATGGGGATTACCTGCTGAAATAGATAAAATTGTAGAGATTGCCCGTAAATATAAACTTTTAGTTATAGAAGATTGTGCACATGCAATTCTGGCAACCTATAAAGGTAAGTATGCAGGAACCTGGGGAGATATAGGTTCATTCAGTTTTCAGGGAAGTAAACAGATGTCTCTCGGAGATGGGGGAATGGCAATTACAGATAATGAGGAACTTTCCAAAAAACTTAATTTAAATGCAGGTGCACCTACTTTCTTTTCTGTAGCACACGGGCTTCATTATAACTATAGGATGAATGAACTTACATCAGTGGTTGGAATAGCACAACTGGAAAGATTAAATTTGTTCATAAAAGGTCTTCAGAAAATTGCTGAATACTATAACAATGCAGTTTCAGAATGTAAATGGCTGATACAGCAAAAACATCCGGATGCTATCTCCACATATCATTTATGGGCTGTAACATTTGAAGGAGATAAATATGGCTTGGAACTGGAAGAATTTAAAAAGTTTTTGAAAGAGGAGGAGACAGGATTGAGTGTTGGTTATACACAGATGCCTGCTTATAAACATCCTGTAATAAAAGAGAGATTAGCCCATGCTTTTCATTGTGCAAATTACAGAGAGAAAATTGAATATCCAGACGGTTTGTGTCCAGTTGCAGAAAGGATTATTCCGAGGATAGTTTTGGGAGATACAGTTATATCAGAAGAAGAAGCAAAAAGAAGAGCAGAAAAAATTTATAATGCGATAAGAAAACTAGAAGGAAAGTGAGATGAAGGTTAAAGCAGGTTATGTTGTGGACTTAGATGAATGGAAAGAAAGAAATAAAAAAGGTGAAAATTACTGGTGGATATACATTGAGGAAATATTAAACCATATTGGACTTATTGCTGAAAGGATACATACAAAAGATTTGATAAGAGGTATAAAAGAATATGCAGTCCTGTTTATTGGACAAACTGAAAAGGAACTACCTTGGAGAGAGATTGAAAAGTGGGTAGAATCCGGGGGTATTCTTATAGGAGTATGTTTAGATAGGGATAGTATCTTTGGGAATGAGTTTGTAAAGAGTATTTCTGATAAAGGAGTTTTTTCAATTACAGGAGAGATATTTTTAAATAAGCATTTCTTTACAGAGAATATCCATTCTCCGATACATAAAGATAAACCTCTTCTTGTTTCTGGTAATATACGGCTGTTGCAGACATTAAATTCAGAGGTTCTGGCTCAGTGTAATGGATATCCTGTAATAACATGTAGAAGGGCTGGAAAGGGATGGTTTTTTTATTTTGGTTTTGATTTGACAAAGACCTTCTGGATTCTCAATCAAGGAAGACCGGTTGAACAGGACTATGATGGCGATGGGTATTTGAGAAATGCAGATGGAATATTAATAAACGGGTATGAGCCGGAAATTCTATATACAGATGAGTTTCTTTTCCTGCTTCAAAATATGGTCTCCGTTTCCTCTATTCCTTTGATTCATTATTTGCCTTCTATGAAAGATGGAGATATCCCGGATGCACTTTTTTATTATGGAGGAGATGATGAAGCAACACCCGGTATTAATATACCGGCAAGTGAATTTATGAAAGAGATGGGACTTCCATACCATATTAATATAATGCCAGATGAAAATTATAAATTTGCAGTTAATAAAAAAGAAAAAGAGATTCTTGAAGAGAATGGGACAGAAATTTCCTTACATTTAAATTTTATGGATAACTTTTCCCATCCCTCTGGGTTTAGCGAGTCAGATGTAGCAAAGCAAGTAAAACTTTTTATTGATGAATTTAAGAAAATCCCCGTTTGCTGTAATACGCACTGGTTAAGATGGACAGGATTATATGAACCTGCTTTATGGATGGGACAGAGGGGTATAAAATCCTTTAATGGTAAAATACAGGTTACTGTACCGCCTATAAATCCTATAAATAGATTGGGATTTTCTTTTGGAACCTCTTTTCCATTTTTTTACTGGACAGATTATAAATATGAAAATCAAAAATTGGATTTTCTTGATCTGCCTATTATAGCATATGAATGTGGTTATAAATATATTGATACCGCTAACTCAAGTGGATGGGAAGATATGGACTGGAGTTATAAATATGAGGTTGATTTTCCTGTACTGGAAAAATGTATAAATATAGCCACTTATTATAATTTAACAATGAATTTTTTTTATCACCCTGTTTATATAGCAAGGGTTTCTTCTTGCAGGGAGATAATAAAAAAAATTAAAGAGGTTGGAAAGGAAAAGGAATTGAAAATTATTCATTCTACTCCTGACAGGTTAACAGAATGGTGGTTGGCTCGTGCAAAAGCCAGAATAGATGATATAGAGATAGAGAAAAATAAAATTGTTTTTAATACATATTCTGATGTAGCAATTATTGTGAAGATTCCTTTACATAACAGGAAGGTGAATAAAATAAATTTTCCATTTAGGATCAAGAAATTATTTTCACAATTCTGGATTTTTATAAGTGTACCTAAAGGAGAAAATACAATTGAGGTTGTTCTTCAGAATCCTTAATGGAAGGGAGTTATATGGATAATGATATAAGATTTACCAGAGCAATTGTTGTAGGAGCGATTTTTACACTGATTATTGCTATAGTTGACCCTATTAGAGTTACAGTTTCTAAAGGTGCCTCTTTAACTTCGGATTATAGTGCAGGAGCATCTTTCTTCTATTTTTTCATTATCATATTGATTAATGGAGTTATAAGCCGTTTCAATAAACGATTTGCCCTTTCTGCCGGTGAACTCATAATTATCTATGGTATGATGCTGGTTGGCTGTGCAATACCCACATGGGGTTTTACACTCAATCTGATACCTCTTCTTCCCGGCATATACTATTATGCTGACCAAACATGGGAAAATTCAGTTATGCCTTTTGTCAGGAAGGAAATAACTGTATCAGATGGAAATGCTATTCAGTGGTTTTTTGAAGGACTTCCACCGGGTACTTCAATACCATGGGATAAATGGTTATTTCCATTACTTTTATGGTTTATTCTGATAATGACAGTTTATTTATTATCTGTGCTCATTATGGTTTTGATAAGAAAAAGATGGATAGAAGAAGAAAGATTGATGTATCCTTTGACCATTATGCCTGAGAAACTTTCGGATAGAGAGGGTAACTTCCCTGAAATTTTCAGGAATAAGAACTTTTTGGCAGGTGTTTTAATCCCTCTTCTAATATTAAGTATAGATTGTTTACATATCTATTTCCCTGTAATTCCTTCTTTACAACTCAGAAGAATTTTCTTCCTGTTTAGAAAAACGACAGAGCTTTATATAGGTATATATTTTGAAGTTATAGCACTGATGTTTTTTGTCCCTCTGGATGTTTCTCTGGGACTATGGCTTTTCTATTTAATTCTATTTATGACTGGAGGTTTATGTAATATTATGGGAATCTCTTTTTCTTCTCCAGAACCATGGGTAATGGGTGGAGGATTATTTTCTGGTTATATCACTATGGGGGCAATGTTAGCTATGATTGTTCTGATGTTGTGGCAGGAACGGTTTTTCTGGAGTAAAACTTTCAAAGATAAGAGTAATTATCCATTGATTTTTACAGGCATAATATGTTTTTTTATAGTAGTTATCTGGCTTACTTACGCTGGACTTAAGTTCCAATACAGCATTGTTTTTACCTGTCTTGCTTTTTTAACTTTTATAGGTATTACCAGAGTTGTCTGTCAGGCGGGTACTCCTTATGCAAGGAGTGGAGCTGTTCCAGCTGGGATGACTCTTAACATTTTTGGAAGTAAAACTATAGGTCCTCACGGTATCACCACACTGGGATTTACTTCTCCCTGGGCATGTGATTTACGTACGATGGTAATGACTTCTATAGCAGGTTTTATAAAACTTGGACATGTTTTTAAGATAAATATTCGTAAAATTATAATTGCAGGAGTTATTGCTGTGGTGCTGGGGCTTATTGGCTCTGCCTGGTCTGTTATTAATACTGCTTACAGATATGGGGCAATAAATCTTGGAGGATTCCAGTTTACTAGTTATGTTCCATATACTATGTCATGGGTAAAGGAATATGTACTACATCCGTATGGATTTGGGAAATATCAATTTTTTGCTTTCTTTATAGGAGTTTGTTCTTTCTTTCTGTTCTGGTTTATGAGAATTAAATTCCCTGCTTTTCCTGTCCATCCAATAGGACTGACGATTGCATCAACTGTTCCTGTGATATTCACATGGTTTTCTATTTTTCTTGGATGGTTGTTTAAATTTATGATATTAAAATACGGAGGACAGAGAACATATAAAAATATGCAACCTTTTTTCCTCGGGATGTTATTGGGTACATTTTTCACTGCAGGTATGTGGATGCTTATAGATTTTTTAACAGGTGTTATTCCTGCTACTCATCCTATACTTGGGTCTTAAACTACTAATTATTTTTCTCTCGAATACCTTCAAGTTTTGAAGGGAGACCGAATATCTCGAGGAAACCCTTTGCAGCAGTGTGGTCAAATATATCCTTTTCTGTATAAGTCGCAAGTACTTCACTATACAATGAGTAAGGGGACTTTCTACCTGCAATGATACAGTTTCCTTTATAGAGTTTTAACCGTACCTCTCCTGTGACAAACTTCTGGCTTTCTTCTACAAATGCGTCCAGACACTCTTTTATATGAGAGAACCACTGACCAAAATATACAAGTTGTGAGTACCTCTGAGAAACAATCTTCTTGAATTCAAAAAGGTCTCTTGAGAAGACAAGCTTTTCCAGTTCGTTGTGTGCAGTGTGGAGTATAACTGCAGCAGGCGCTTCATATATTTCTCTTGATTTTATTCCTACAAGACGGTCTTCCACCATATCAATCCTTCCAATCCCAGTTTTTCCACCTATCTCTGTAAGTTTCTCAATGATTTTTATTGTTTCCATTTTTTTACCGTTCAGTGATAAAGGTATCCCTTTTTCAAATCCAATTGTGATGTATTCCGGTTTTGCAGGGGCTTTTTCAGGTGAGATAGTAATCTGGTATGCATCCTCTGGGGGTTCATTCCAAGGATTTTCAAGTATACCACACTCAACAGATACCCCCCACAGATTCCAGTCAATACTGTACGGTTTTGCTTTTGTTACAGGTACAGGGATATTATATTTTTTAGCATATCCTATCTCTTCTTCTCTTGATTTAAACTCCCATTCCCTAACAGGTGCAATGACTTTCAGTTCCGGTGCTAAATATCTTGTTGTGAGTTCAAACCTTACTTGGTCATTTCCTTTTCCTGTACATCCATGTGCAACCGCATCTGCCTTTTCTTTTTGTGCTATCTTTACCATCCCTTCCACAATAAGTGGTCTGGAAAGTGCTGTTGCCAGGGGATATTTATCCTGATACATAGCACCTGCTTTCAATGTTGGCAGGATATACTCATTCACAAATTTTTCTCTCAGGTCATCAAAATATAATTTTTTCGCACCTGTTTTTAGCGCCTTTTCTCTCAATTTTTTTACATCTTCTGTCTGTCCGATATTGGAAGTGTAGCATATAATTTCTGCTTTATATTTTTCTTTTAACCACCTTATTGCTACTGAAGTATCAAGTCCACCTGAATATGCAAGTACTATCTTCATATTTTTCTCCTCCTTTACAGTATCTTTTCATCTCTTAGTCGTTTCATCAGTTTTAATCGTCCTGCAAAGAGTGCTCCACATCCAGCAGGGATAGATATGAGATTTATCAAAATTTTTGCAGTTGGGTGTAATGATATGGATGTAAAGAGAAATATCCCTATAAATGTAGCAAGTATCCATGTGTGAGTCCTATCCTGCATCTTAAAAAGGATCTTTCTTCCTACAAATATTGCTGGAAAGGCCCTTGATATATAAATAAATGAACTGAAAAATACAGTAGTGATGAGACCTAACGGTACACCAATTATTGTAATAAACGATATCAGTATAAATACGGTTGTTGTTATTATCATAAATAACCCTGCAAAGAATGAAGGGATAAATCTTCTTCCTGATATGTCAACGGTCTGTCTGAATAGATTAGGGAAAAATAAAAGTGTACACAATACAGGAATAAGAAGAGAGAAAAACCCGTAAAAGCGTCGCATTGTTTTTAGCGGTAATTTCTCCTTCATCTGTTCATTTATAGGTTTTTTCCATTCAGTTGTTCCATACACAGTGATACCTGAAAGGTCAACTTTTTCAGGTGTGCTGTATGTGAGGTCCCCTTTTATAACTGTGTCTGGAGCGAAATGGAAGTATGTACCATAGATAGAAAGGTTATTGAAAACACCAGATAGAGTAATATTCTTGCCCCATAGTATTGTTTTTTCTTTTATCTCTCCTTCTATGCCTATATTTTCTGCACTCACACGAACATTGCCTTTTGTATTTCCTTTTATTTTGACGTTTTTTCCTAAAACGGTAATGCTTCCCTTGAAATCTCCTTCCAATGTTATATTCCCGCCTATTATATAGATGTCTTTTTCCGCATTACCGGAAAAATTCACATTATAGCCGATGGCAATACAATCCCCTTTCGTATCAGTAAAAACACTTATATTTCTACCGATACCTATAAATTCATTTTTAAGAATGGAGTTTACTTTAATCTCATCTCCTATGAAAAATACCTCTTCCTCTGAGGGTTCTTCCATAGAAACATATTCTCCCATAACAATTTTTGCTTCCATAAGAAATGGTGGAAGCATAACAATAAAAAGAAAGATAAGGTATATTTTTTTCATTTTTTTAGAATCATCTGTAGTGCTGTTTCATCACACCGTGGGAATTTGGGACAGTTGATGCAATCACTCCATACCTTATGTGGTAGTTTTGATTTTATAATCCTATCAAATCCTAATTTTTCAAAAAATTCAGGGACATATGTAAGTGTAAAAACCTTTTTTATTTCCAGTAATTCTGCTTCTTCCAGTAGTTTCTTTACAAGTATCTTGCCATAACCCTTTCCCTGATGTTTTTTAGATATAGCGATAGACCTTATTTCTCCGAGGTCCTTCCAGACGATTTTCAGGGCAGCACAGCCAATAACTTTTCCATCTACCTCTACAACCCAGAAGTTTCTTAACCGTTCGTAAAGCATATTAAGAGATATAGGAAGCATTTTCCCTTCTGCTGCAAAAGTGTTTATGAGTCGTCTTATATAATTTACATCACCCATTTTTGCTTTTCTTATAATGACTTTTTCCATTTATGTCCCTTAACTATTAATATATACTTTTCTTCCAGATATGCTCACTTTTCCTTCTGCTATAAGTTTTATTGTTAGTGGATATATAATATGCTCCTTTTCCTGAATTCTTTTATGCAATGTTTCTGAGGTATCATCTTTTAATACAGGAACCACTGCTTGAAGGATTATTGGTCCTGTGTCAACTCCTGCTTCAACAAAGTGGGTGGTACAGCCAGTAAATTTTACTCCATAGTCAATTGCTTGTTTCCATGCTTCAAGTCCAGGAAATGCAGGTAGAAGTGATGGATGTATATTTATAATTTTGCCAGCAAAGTTTTTTAAAAACGTTTCTTTTATTACCCGCATAAAGCCAGCCAGACAGATAAGGTCTACCTTATATTCCTTTAATATCTTTACATAAGATTTTTCCACATCAGGCGAAAGAATAGTTCTATATTTTTTTTCAGGTATACAGTAATGTTTTATCCCTTCCCTTTTTGCTATTTCAAGTGCGCCTGCATCTGGATTATCGCTCAATATGATTGCTGGATATACAGGAAGATTATCTGTCTTTATGTTATCTATTATCGCCTGGATATTGCTTCCTTTTCCTGATGCGAGAAGTCCTATTGTAAACATTTTTTAATCTCCTTTATATCTCGCAAGATATCTTCACAGAATTTTTTCATATCTTTTTTTGCTTCTTTATCATTAATATCTCTTAATTTCTTTTTCACCCCTTTTATCTTATATCCTTCATTATAGACCAAAAATTTTATTCTGTTAATTTTTTCAATATCTTCTTCCGTATATATTCTATGCCCTTTCTGGTCCCTCAATGGTTTTATAAAAGAAAGTTCTTTTTCCCAGAATCTTATTATATGAGTGGGAAGTTCAGTGATTTTACTTACTTCCCCAATATAATAAAATTTCTCTCTTTTCATTATTCTTCTTTTGGTTTTCTTGTCATCAATCTTTTAATTTCTATTTCTGGTCTTATGTCTTTATATATAATTCTATATATTGATTCAGTAATTGGCAATTCTATATCCATTTTTCTACTCAATCTATAAAATGCCTTTGTTGCAAAAATTCCTTCTATTACCATCTTGGTTTCTTTAAGATATGGTTCCTTTCCTATCCTGATTATTGCCTCTCCAAATGACCTATTTCTACTATAAGGACTGAAAGAAGTTGTAATTAGGTCTCCTATCCCTGAGAGCCCTCTAAATGTCTTTTCTTTACCACCGAGTTTACAACCAATTTTAATCATCTCATTGAGTCCACGTGTAAGGTATGCGGACTTTGTGTTTATTCCAAGGTCAAGTCCATCAATTATTCCTGCTCCAATAGCAATAACATTTTTAAATGCACCACCTAACTCTACACCTTTTACATCATTACTTGTGTATATCCTTAAGGTTTCACATCCAAGTATTTTTTGAAAAAGAAGACCTAACTTTTCTTTCTGTGTTGCTACAACAGCAGCTGATGGCCTCCCTTTTGCTATCTCCTTCGCAATAGTTGGGCCTGATAGAACTCCAAACGGGATATTTTCTCCAAGTTCTGATATTAAAATATCTGACATACTGTTTCCTGTAGATACCTCAAGTCCTTTTGTCCCTATAAGTATGGGCTGGTTCCTATAAAATTTTTTCAACTGTCTCAATGTATTCCTTAGAAAGGTAGAACGTACTACTATTATAATAACATCAGAATATAAAACGACTTTTTCTATAGTCCCTGTGATATCAACATTTACTGGGATTTTAAAATTTGGAAAATATTCACGACTTTCTCTCTCTTTTTGCAAAACAGAAAGTGTTTTCTCTACTGGTTCCCATAAAATTACTCTGTATCCTTTTTTTTCAAGCAGACGTGTTAGTGTAATTCCCCAGCCACCTGCTCCCAGTATTCCTATCTTTTCTTCCATGGAAGTAATATCCTGTTTTCTTTTTTATTTAATAGACGTTTTATATTAGTCCTGTGGGCATAAATAATAAGAAGAGAGATTATAATTCCTGTAATGGTAAGAATTTTATCTTTCTGAAAGGTGGAGATAAAAAATGGTAGGCACAGAGAAGCACTGATAGCACCTAAAGAAACATATCTGGTAGATATGACGACAGCAATCCATACAAAAAAAGTAAATAAAGCAGGGATAGGGAACAGTCCTATAATTACACCAAATCCAGTGGAGACCCCTTTTCCTCCTTTCCCTTTTAAGAATACAGAATAGTTATGGCCTATAATTGAAGTAATCCCTGTAAAAATTACATAAGGGGTAGATAGAAAATATTTTGCTATAAAAACAGGTAAAAATCCTTTAAGTATATCAAGTACCAGTACTACACTTGCTAATTTACCACCTGCAATCCTGTATACATTGGTAGCACCGATATTACCACTTCCATATTTTCTTATATCTATTTTTTTGATAAAACGACATAGGATGTATCCCACCGGGATACTTCCTATCAGATAAGCCAATATTATAGATAGAATAATTATCACTTATTGGATACTTAAAAGTTCTTTTACTTTGTCCACTGCGCTTGCTGCATCAGGAGCATATCCATCAGCACCTATTTCATCAGCATAACTTTGGGTTATTGGTGCTCCACCTATAACAACTTTTACCTGTTGTCTAATACCTGCTGACTTAAGGGCTTCAATAACATCTTTCATTGCTACCATAGTAGTTGTTAAGAGTGCAGATAATCCTAAAACCTTTGCTCCTTTTTGGGCTGCCTCAACAAATTTTTCAGGAGGTACATCTATACCGAGGTCTTCTACTTCAAAGCCAGCGCCTTTCCACATCATAATTACTAAATTCTTCCCTATGTCGTGGAGGTCCCCCTTTACTGTTCCAATGGCAACCTTTGCAAGAGGTTTTATTCCTGCTTTAGCGATAAGAGGTTCTATTATTCCCATACCTGCATGCATTGCCCTCGCAGCAATCAAGACCTCTGGAACATAGAACTCGTTATTTTTGAATTTTACACCTACAACATTCATTCCGGCAATAAGACCCTCATTCAAGATTCTTGCAACGTCAATATTCTCTTTTACCGCTTTATCTACCAGTTCTTTTGTCTTCCCTGCATTTCCAGATATAACACTTTCCTTAATTCCAGTAAGAATTTCCTCTGCCATTGTTCCCCTCCTTGCATTTTACAATTATATATAATTTATTTTTAATGTCAAGAAAAATTCCTTGTATAAAAAAAAAGTTGATGTATAATATATCACAATTATCCCTTTGGTGTAAACAATTTTTATAAAGGGGCGGTTAGCTCAGTGGCAAGAGCGCTACCCTTACAAGGTAGAAGTCGCAGGTTCAAGTCCTGCACCGCCCACCAAATTCTTCTCTGGAAAGGACTTGAAGGGAGCGAAGTGAGAAATTGCGAGTGGGCGCAGCAATTTCAGCGGGTGGCCGACCCGAGACGTTTTGGGAGACGAGGGCGCCAAGTCCTGCACCGCCCACCAAATTTAAAAAAGATTTATAAGAAAATTTGAAACTTTTCAATATCTCTCTCATCTAAAGTTAATAAACAGAATGGAGGGTATAAAATGACAGAGAAAATTATAGGTATAGACCTCGGGACAAGTAATTCTTCCGCAGCAGTTATGGAAGCAGGAAAACCAGTTATTATCCCCAGTGCAGAAGGGACTACTATAGTTGGTGGTAAGGCGTTCCCTTCTTATGTTGCCTTTACAAAAGATGGACAGGTTCTTGTTGGAGAACCGGCAAGAAGACAGGCGGCAGTAAATCCTGAAGGTACTGTTTTTGCTGCTAAGAGAAAGATGGGAACTGACTATAAATATAATATCTATGGGAAGACCTATACTCCTGAACAGATATCTGCTTATATCCTTCAAAAGATAAAAAGGGATGCAGAAGCGTTCCTCGGATATCCGATAAAGAAAGCAGTAATAACTGTTCCTGCATATTTTAATGATAACCAGAGACAGGCGACAAAGGATGCAGGGACTATAGCAGGTCTTGAAGTTGTCCGTCTCATAAATGAACCAACCGCTGCTTCCTTTGCCTATGGACTTGATAAATTACAGGCAGAACTTAAAATCCTCGTGTTTGATTTTGGGGCAGGAACACTGGATGTCACCATTATGGAAATGATGGCAGGTGTGTTTAAGGTTCTTTCTACCCATGGAGATACACAGCTGGGTGGGACTGATATGGATGAAGTTCTTATAAGATATATTGTAGAAGAGTTTAAAAAAGAGTCAGGTATAGATGTTAGTAAAGACAAGATGGCTATGCAGAGAATTAAAGAAGCAGCGGAAAAGGCAAAAATAGAACTTTCTTCAACACTGGAAACAGAAATCAACCTGCCATTTATTACAGCAGACCATACAGGCCCCAAGCATCTTCAAATGAAGATAAGAAGGGCAAAACTTGAGGAACTGGTAGAGCCCATCATAGAAAGGTGTAAAGGCCCTGTAAAACAGGCGATGGAAGATGCAAAATTAAAACCATCAGAAATTAACAAGGTAATTCTCGTTGGAGGTCCTACCAGAATGCCTATTGTTCAGAAGTTTATAGAGGACTTTATTGGAATAAAACCAGAGAGAGGGGTTGACCCTATGGAGTGTGTATCTATAGGTGCTGCAATACAGGGGGCTATTTTGAGTGGAGATATGAAAGATAAGGATATACTTCTTCTGGATGTTACTCCTCTTTCGCTCGGTGTTGAGACATTAGGAGGTGTGTTTACAAAGATTATAGAAAGGAATACAACCATTCCTGTAAAAAAGAGTCAGATATTCACAACGGCTGCAGATAACCAGCCGTCTGTTGAAATCAATGTTTTACAGGGTGAGAGGCCTATGGCAAAAGACAATTTGAGTTTAGGTAGATTCCACCTTGAAGGTATTCCTCCTGCTCCGAGAGGAGTTCCTCAAATAGAAGTTACTTTTGATATTGATGCAAACGGTATTTTGCATGTGACAGCAAAAGATAAGGGAACTGGAAAGGAACAGTCCATTAAAATAACTGCTTCTAAAAAACTATCACAGGAGGAGATTGAAAAGATGGTTAAGGAAGCTGAGAGATATGCAGAAGAGGACAAGAAGCAGAGAGAGATTATAGAGGTTGTCAATCAGGCAGATTCTCTGATATACAATGTTAATAAAACGTTGAAAGAACATGGGGATAAAGTTAGTGAAACAGATAGAAAAAATATACAGGAAAAAATAGATGCACTGGATAAATTGATAAAAGCAGAGGTTAAAGATAAAGATAATATACAGAAGGCAATGGAAGAACTTCAACAGGCAGTCCATGGTCTTGCACAGGTTATATATCAACAGGCACAACAGCAGACCTCCGGGCAACAAGCACAACCTGAACAGGAACCAGAGAAAAAGGAGGATAGAGGTAATGTTGTTGATGCAGAATACAAAGAGGTTGATGATAAGGATAAGAAGTAATGAAATATGTAAGAGTTGTTGTAGAGGGGCTGGATAGGTGTGGTAGTTATGGTATAGTTAAAGATGAGATAGTCCATATAATAAAAACATCTCCACTTCTTTCCCCTCCTGAATATACAGGAATAAAAGTGCCTCTTAATTCTGTAAAAAAGTTTTTACCACCTGTAGACCCACCCAATATTATTGCGCTGGGGCTTAACTATAAAGAACACGCAAAGGAAAGTAAAATGGAATTATGTCCAGCACCTGTTGTGTTTTTAAAGGCAACTACTGCAATAACAGGTCATTTAAGTCCCATAGTATTACCGAGAGAGGCACCTGATTTTGTTGATTATGAAGCAGAGCTTGTTATAGTTATAGGTAAAAGGGCAAAAAATGTTTCAAAAGAAGATGTTTCAGATTTTATCTTTGGATACACCTGTGGTAATGATGTTTCAGCAAGAGATTGCCAGATGAAACTGGACAGACAGTGGGCAAGAGCAAAATCGTTTGATACCTTTGCACCGATAGGTCCATGGATAGAAACAGATATCAGTCCAGATAATTTAAAAATTCAATCAAGGGTCAACGGTGTTTTAATGCAGAATGCAAACACATCTGATATGATATTTAATGTTTCAGAAATTGTTTCTTATCTTTCAAGACAGATGACGCTCCTTCCAGGTACTTTTATTATGACAGGTACCCCTTCAGGTGTTGGATTTGCAAGGGAACCTCAGGTATTTTTAAGGGAAGGGGATAATGTTGAAGTTGAAATAGAAGGGATAGGAATTTTACGAAATCCTGTTGTTTGTGAATAAAAATACGGGATAAAAAAATTCTATCTGTTTTTATTCTCGGATTAATTGGATATGTTTTAACATAACGAGAGAAGTTCTCTCTATTTCATTAAGTTTGAAAGATATAAATTTTATTGTCTCCTCAATATTGGGTATAAGGACATATTCAAGTGCATTAACTCTCCTTCTTGTCCTTTCAATCTCTATAGAAAAACTTATAAGTTTATTTTCAAGGAAAGCAAGTTCCATTAATTTTTCTAATACTTTTTTTCCCTTATCCAGAAGATAGTAGTGATATGGCGAGAGTGAATAATCTGGTAGAGTTTTTTCTGTGGACACATTGAAAGAAATTTTTGAAACAGGTATATTAAAAAATCGTAATATCTCCTGTAAAAATATCGTTTTGAAAAAACTTTCTTCAATAAATGACTTCCATATTTTCTCGTCCATCAGTCCCTTCATTTTAATTATATCCATATAGAACTGTAGTGTTTCTTCTTCAACGTCCTTTCTTTTTTCTTTGACTGTAAAGATAAGAGACCTGAATTCTATTAAAAGTTGTTCTTCTTTATCTTTTAAGAGTTTATGTCCCCTTTTTGCAAGGGTTAATCTCTTTTTAAGTTTTAAAAGTTCCATCCTGTTTGGATTAACCTTTAGTTTCATCTTTACTCCAGCGTTTTTCAAGAATTTCAGGAGGGATTCGTTTTATCTCTGAGAGAGGAAGCATATGTAGTAGTTTCCATCCAATATCAAGTGTCTCTGTTATGGTTCTTTCCTCATCAGGTTGTTGAGAGATAAACTCCTTCTCAAGTTGTCTCGCAAATGTAAGGTGTGCAATATCTACTTCAGAAAGAGATGCTTCTCCTAAAACCACAGCAAGTTCTTCTGCTTCCTTACCTCTCGCATAGGATGCAAATAGTTGGCTTGCTATAGCAGGATGGTCGTCGCGTGTAAGATTTTTCCCTGTCTTTCTATCAACACCTATACCTTTATCTCTTAACCTTGAAAGGGATGTAAGTATATCAATGGGAGGATATATGCCTTTCAGATGTAGTTGTCGTGAGAGTATAATCTGTCCTTCTGTTATATAACCCGTCAGGTCAGGTATAGGATGTGTTTTATCATCTTCAGGCATTGTAAGTATAGGTATCTGTGTGACAGTTCCCTTTCTGTTTTTAATTCTCCCTGCTCGCTCATAGATGGTTGAAAGGTCTGTATATAGATATGAAGGATAACCACGTCTTCCTGGTATTTCATTTCTTGCCGAAGAAATTTCTCTTAGCGCTTCTGCATAGTTAGTCATATCTGTCAATATTACAACCACATGCATACCCAATTCAAAAGCAAGATACTCTGCTGATGTAAGTGCTACACGTGGGGTTGCTATCCTTTCTATAGCTGGTTCATCCGCAAGGTTTATAAAAATTACACATCTTTCTATTGCACCTGCTTCTCTGAATTCCTTCTGGAAAAATTCTGCTTCTTCAAATGTTATACCCATTGCAGCAAACACAACTGCAAATCGTGTATCTTCTTTTTCAGCAGGTATTTTTGCCTGTTTTACTATCTGGGTGGCGAGAATGTTATGTGGAAGCCCTGCACCTGAAAATATAGGAAGTTTCTGTCCTCTGACTAAACTATTCAATCCATCTATTGCTGATATACCTGTCTGGATAAACTCAGATGGATAATCACGTCTTGTAGGATTGATAGGAGAACCATTTATATCAAGATACCTGTCAGGTACTATATCAGGACCACCATCTCTTATATTTCCCAGTCCAGTAAATATTCTGCCCAGTATATCAGGTGAAGCTCCAAATTTTATACCTCTGCCAGTAAAACGGACCTTCGTAGTGGTTGTACTCAATCCGGATGTACCTTCAAAGACCTGGATAAGTGCTTTATCCTGATAAACTTCCAGCACTTTTCCCAATCTTTTTATATTATGTTCTGTTGAGATTTCAACGAGCTCTCCATAAGATGCACCCTCAACCCCTTCAACTAACATTAAGGGACCTGATATATTTTTTATATTTTTATACACCCGTAAAGATTTAATTAGATCCATAATAAAATATTATACAATGAATTATAACTGTATTGCAATGGTATAATTTATAACTGCTTGACAGTAAGGAGAATTGTAGTAAAGTAGTAAAGTAAAATAGAATAATTGTTAACTTATTATTTCATATTAAGAAATGTCTATTCCACAAACAGTTATAGATAGATTAGAGAGTTTGGGTGTTTCTTTGAAGGATATTAAACTTATAGCTATTGCTGACCTTGATATTCAGGGTGATTTTAACACTATTTGGGTTCTTGTATCCCCTGAAAAAATTATGTCACTTCCTGAAAAAGGTAAAGGTACGGAAGTAGTAGTAGATATGAAAGATGTTGAAAGTACAAGGGTCTATTGTACAGTTGGAAGTGCCTTTTTCCAAGCAAGAATTGAAGGAGTATATATTGATATAGCAAGGTTTACCAATGTATTACGTTATAGATTTGAACGGCTTTCTCATCAGATTGAAAACTTGAAATCAGGTAAACCAATAGATAGTAAGATACTTGCAGAGCCACATCCTTTACTGTGTCGTATCTGTGGTATGCCACTCAGAGCAGAAGGTGCCCTCTGTCCGCGATGTGAAAAAGAAGGGGGGATACTGAAAAGATTACTCTCTCTAATAGTCCCATATATGCACTGGATGGTCACTATATTTTTTATAACTGCAATAGCGGTTGGATTGAGTCTTGTGCCACCTCAACTTATAAGGGTCTTAGTAGACGAAGTTTTGACTACTAAAAGACATACTGACTGGCTTATATGGCTGGTGCTTGCTCTTATAGGAACAGAGGTAATCCGTGCCCAGTTAAATATGATAATAGGAACTCTTTCAACCTCTGTTGGTACTTTAATAACATACTCCCTCAGAAACAGAATGTTTAGAAAACTACAGGAACTTTCTATTGATTATTACGATAAAAACTCTGTAGGGATGATAATGACAAGATTTGCTTCGGATGTAGAACAACTTCACGGATTTGTCTCACAGATAGGGCAGGGATTTTTAATTAATATACTTTTATTTGCTGGTATAGGTATTATGCTTTTTACTATTAATACACGACTTGCTTTATATGTACTTGTTCCTATTCCATTTGTAGTATCTGGAACATGGTTCTTCTGGCATAAAATTTATCCGAGATACTATAAACTCTGGGATGCACAGTCAAAAATATCCAGTTTTCTTCACAGTGTTATATCAGGAATCCGTCTTGTTCGTGCTTTTGCACAGGAAGAAAGAGAAATTCAGCGGTTTGATAGTAGAGCGAAAGATTTAAGAGATGCAAATAGAGCAGTGAATTTAAGTGTTGCTGCTTTTAACCCGCTTATGGCTTTCTTTTTCAGTTTGGGTGGTTTAATAGTGTGGTATGCTGGTGGTAAAAATGTGCTTGCTGAAAAATTAACATTGGGAGAACTGATGGCATTTTTAAGTTATATAACGATGTTCTATACCCCCCTTTCAAGTTTAACACTTCTTTCAAACTGGTTCAGTGGGTTTATTACAGCCACATACAGAATATTTGAAGTGCTGGATACAGAACCCACATTAAGACCACCTGCCAATCCAGTAAATATAAAAAAGATAGAGGGCGATATTGAATTTAAAAATGTTACTTTTGGATACGAACCGTATCACCCTGTTTTGAAAAATGTGAGTTTCAAGATTAAAAAAGGAGAGATGATAGGGATTGTTGGTAAAAGTGGAAGTGGGAAGACAACGGTTGTAAATCTTATATGTAGATTTTACGACCCTCAGCAAGGAATGGTTCTTTTAGATGGATATGATGCGAGGACTATTTCTCTTGAAGTAATACACAGGAGTATAGGATTTGTTCTGCAAGAACCATTTCTTTTTCGTGGTACAATAGCAGATAATATTGCCTATGGGAATCCTACAGCAACATATAAAGAAATTATTGCTGCAGCGAAGGCAGCAAATATACATGAATCAATAATGCAGATGCCCAGTGGATATGATTTTTACCTCGGTGAAGGTGGAGCAGGACTTTCTGGAGGAGAAAGGCAGAGGATAGGAATAGCGAGGGCACTTCTATGTGACCCTCCGGTTTTGATATTGGATGAAGCAACTTCTTCCGTAGATACAGAGTCAGAGATCAAGATACAGGAAGCACTTTCTGTTTTATGTAAAGGAAGGACTACGATTGCTATAGCCCACCGCCTTTCAACCCTGAAAGGTGCGGACAGGATTTATGTTATTGATAAAGGTAGAATTGTAGAATACGGAACACATAAAGAACTTATGGAGAAAAAAGGTATTTATTACAAACTTGTTGAGGCGCAGACAAAACTTGCCTCTATTGATGAATAGGGGTTTATATGGAAGATAAAAAAAGTCGTCTTGAAGAAATAGGTATTAAGAGTTTAAAACCGGAAGATATTAGGATATTTAAAGGTACATTTAATCTTATGCATGTTATGACATCAGATGGAACCCTTTATAGAGGAGTATATGCTATAAGGGCATTTCCTGTAAGATGTCCGGATAAATTTATACTTCTTTTTTATTATGATGAGAATGACAGGATTCAGGAAATAGGAATGATAGAGGATATTAATCAATTTCCTGATGACACAAGGCAGATTATATTAGATGCAATGAAGAAACAATACTTTGCCTATATTATAGAATCTATATACAGTATAAAACTTGAGTTCGGTGTACTGCATTTTAAAGTTGAGACAGATAAAGGACCAAAAGAGTTTTATATGAGATGGGCATCACATAGAACTCTTGACTATGGAGAAAAAGGTAAGATTCTTCTTGATATATTTGATGACCGTTATCTTCTCCCTGATATAGAAAAACTTACAAAGGCAGAACAGGACCTTTTTACCAGATACATATACTGGTAAATTAATAAACTAAAGGTGTAGATAAAGGATATTTATTCAGAGATTTCTCCGAACTGACTGGTAAAAAGACCCCAGTAAAATCCCTTCTTATCCATAAGTTCTCTATGTGTTCCCTTTTCAATTATTTCTCCCTCTTTGATTACAAGAATTAAATCAGCATTTTTAATTGTATTTAATCGGTGCGCTATCACAAAACTTGTCCGTCCTTTCATCAGGGTTGACATACTTTTCTGGATAGTCATCTCTGTTTTTGTATCTATACTGCTTGTTGCTTCGTCCAATACTAAAATTTTCGGATTAGAGAGTATTGCCCTGGCAATTGCTATAAGTTGTTTCTGCCCATGACTTAACCCTTGTGCTCCATCTGAAAGAACCGTATCATATTTTAATGGCAGAGTTAAAATAAATTCATCAGCATTTATTGCTTTACATACTTCTTCAATTTCTCTGTCTGTTGCTTCCAGATTACCATATCTTATATTTTCTCTCACTGACTCTGAAAAAAGATATGTGTCCTGGAGTACCACTCCAAATATAGACCTTAAACTTTCCTTTTTTATTCTTCTTATATCTGTACCGTCAAATAGTATTTCACCTTTATTAATCTCATATAACCTAGCGAGGAGGTTTACTATAGTTGTCTTTCCTGCTCCTGTGGGTCCTACAATTGCGATTAATTTACCTGGTGAAATTTGAAAATTAATATTTTTAAGAACATAATTCTCATCTTTATAAGAAAACCACAAATTTCTGAACTCAATGGTTTCTTTTATATCATCAATTCTTACTTCCTCTTCTGTATCTTCTTTCTCCTTTTCTTCCTCCATGATTTCAAAAATCCTTTCCGCACTTGCTATTGCCCCCTGAATAACATTGAACTGATTGGCAACCTCATTTAATGGTCTTGTAAAAAACCTCACATAGTTTATAAAACTTGCTATAGTGCCAATAGTAATGATATTTTTTATAACAAAAAGGCCTCCTATCCCACCGATAATAGCAAAACTTATATTGTTCAGGAAATTCATTAAAGGAGGGACAATACCTGAAAGTTTCTGTGCCATAATACCATATTCCCTGAGTTCAGAATTTTTTTCTTCAAACTTCCTTATTTCTTTTTCTTCCATCCCCAGAATTTTTACTATCTTCAAACCAGTAATATTCTCCTCTACAATTCCATTAACCTCACCAAGTTTTGTCTGTTGAAGTAAAAAGTATCTTTTTGTTTTTCCAGATATAATCTTTGTTGTGATAACCATAAGAGGAATAAGTATCATACTGAATAATGTGAGAATTGGACTTAAAATAACCATCATTACAATGGTTCCTATAAGCATAATAACTCCAGAGAAAAACTGGATTGTTGCTGTTGCAATACTCGTGTTTATCATATCTATATCATTGGTAAAACGGCTCATTATATCCCCGATAGGTCTTCTATCAATAACTTTAAGAGAAAGTTTGTGGAGACATTCAAAAACATCTTTTCTTAAGTCAAATCCAATCATCTGGGATATATTTGCCATTGTAATACCCTGTATGTATAAAAGGATAGAATTGAAGATATATATTACTAATAAAAAAAGGAGAAAAAAGCCAAATTTAGAGAGAGATTTTGGTATTATATAATTATCAATTCCTTTCCCTATAAGATACGGACCGAGAAGTGAAAGGACTGAACTTCCAATCAAACAGATAAATGTTAGAAAAAGATATAATCTGTACTTCTTAAGATATTTGAAAAGATTTTTCAGTGTTTTAATTGTTTGTCTTGGTCTTTCAGTTGTTAAATGTAAATGCCTGCCGGGTCCGGGTGGACCAAAGAATGGTCCATGATGAAATCTGAATTTCTCCTGTTCCTGAAACTTATCTCTTTCAGACATTTATTCTCTCTCCTGCCTGTGATTCATATATCTCCCTGTAGATATCACATGTTTTAAGCAATTGTCTGTGGGTTCCAAAACCTGCTATACTTCCTTTTTCAAGAACTATAATATTATCTGCTTCCATAACTGTAAATATCCTCGGAGTAACAATAATCTTTGTACAGGTGTTCAATCCACTTTTTAAATTTTTCAGTATCCGTTTTTCTGTTATAAAATCCACAGCGCTTGTGCAATCATCAAGGATTAGTATTTTGGGGTTTCTGATGATAGCCCTCGCTATTGTTAACCGCTGTTTCTGTCCTCCTGATAGATTTACTCCTTTCTGTCCAATGAATGTTTCAAGCCCATCCGGAAGTTTTTTGATAAAATCATAAATCTCCGCTATTTTTAATGCCTCTTCTATATCTCCATCTGATACATCCTCTTTTGCCCATTTCATAATCTCTCTGATAGTTCCTGAAAATATTATTGCTTCCTGTGTAACAAACCCTATATTTTCTTTCAGTACAGAAGGGTTTATATCATTCATTTTTGTTCCATCAATAAAAATATCTCCAGATAACGGTTGGTATAATCCTGCCATCAAATTTAATAGTGTTGTTTTTCCTGAACCTGTAATTCCGACTATGCCAGTTGTTTTTCCCTCTTCTATTGAAAAAGATAAATTATGAAAAAATGGTGTCTGTTGTGTATAACTAAAAGAAACATTTTTAAACTCTATATGTCCCCTTATGGAAACAGATTGATAAAATTTTTCTTCTCTGTCAGGTTCTTTAACCCTTAATACCTCATTAATCCTTTCTACAGAAGCACCTGCCCTTGATATAAATATAAATAGATTACTTACCATCATAAGAGACATAAGGATTATCATAAGATAGTTGATAAAAGCCACTATTTCACCTATCATAATTTCATTTCTCATTGACATATTACTGCCAAACCATAAGACAGCGATTATACTTAAATTTACGATTATCATAACCAGAGGTCCTATGTTTACGATAAGTTTAATTGCATTGAGAGATGCTTCAACCATATCTTCATTTGCACTTTTGAAACGTCTTTTTTCATATGGTGTCCTGTTGAAAATTTTGATTACTCTTATACCTGCAAGGTTCTCTCTGATTATAAGATTAATTCTATCTATTTTTTTCTGCATATCAGTGAATAAAGAAAAACTTTTCCTTGTAATAGAATAGAAGATAAAAAGGAGCAGAGGTATCACAATAAGAATTATCATGGAAAGTTTAATGTTTATAAAAAAAACCATAATAATTCCCCCCAGACATAAAAGAGGTGCTCTGACAAGCAATCTTAAAGAAATAAGTACAAGTTGTTGTGTCTGAGATACATCATTTGTCAATCTTGTTATAAGAGAGGAGGGGGAGAATTTATTGCTGTCTTTAAACTGAACATTCTGAATTTTTTTAAAAATGGCTTTTCTTAAATCGTGTCCGAAGTTCTGGCTTGCTATACTTGAAAATATTGTACATCCAATCCCACCAATCAGACCTATAATTGCAATTCCAAGCATTAATATCCCTGTATGTACTATAAATTTGAAATCCCCCTTCATTATTCCTTCATCAACAATATGGGCAAGGAGTTTTGGTTGAAAAAGGTCCATTATTACTTCCAGAACCATAAATAGAGGTGCAATAATAACCGACTTTTTATATGGTTTCAGATATTCAAGAAAAATGTTAAAATCCCAATTCTTCAAATTTTTATTCATATTCTTAAACACAGATTACATATTAAAAGTAAAAAATAATTAAATATGTAGAAGATAAGATGTGCCTTATTTTTCTCTACTGCTCACTTATTTATCTTTCCTTTTTTAGGCGAGTGTATCTTCTGGTGTTTTAGATAATTTCTGGTAAGTTCTTCCAGTCGTTTAGAAACCAGATAGTTAACAGTTCCTTCTGGATAATCGCCTTTTTTATCTTTATCTCCTGCAGGAACTCCTGTAAGAATTTCTATTCCTTCGTCTATAGTACTTACAGCCCATATATGAAATTTTCCTTCCTTGACCGCATTTATAACCTCGTCTTTTAACATAAGGTGTCTGATGTTTGTTTTAGGTATAATGACTCCTTGCTCTCCTGTCAGTCCTTTTATCTTACAGGTATGATAGAATCCTTCTATCTTTTCATTAACTCCACCTATGGGCTGGACTTCACCTCTCTGATTTACCGACCCGGTAACTGCTATCCCCTGTTTTAGTGGTAATCCTGATATCGCAGAAAGAAGGGCATAAAGTTCTGTAGAAGAAGCACTATCTCCTTCTATCTCTTCATAAAGTTGTTCAAAACAAAGCGTGGCACTGAAAACGAGTGGTTTATCAACACCATATTTTTCTCCCATATAGCCAGTAAGTATTAAAAAACCTTTATTATGTATTGTCCCTGAAAGTTTTACCTCTCTGTCTATATTTATCATCCCACTTCTTCCAGTATAAACTCTCGCTGTAATTCTTGATGGTTTTCCAAAAGAATAATCTCCCATTGTGAGAACGGCAAGACCATTTATCTGACCTACTTTTTCGCCTTCAGTATCTACCATAATAGTACCTTCTTTAATAAGTTCTTCTATCCTCTTTTCTATAAGGTTTGACCTGAAAATTTTCTCTTCCAGTGCCTTTTTCACATGAGATGTTTTTACAACAGAAGAATTTTCTGTCAGTGCCCAGAAGTTTGCTTCTCTTATAATGTCTGCTATCTCACTGAATCTCGTTGTTAGTTTATTCTGGTCTTCTGCAATCCGCGCTCCATACTCAATTATTTCTGATGTAGATTCTCTATCAAAAGGAAGTAGTTTCTCTTCTTTACATATTTTACTTATGAAAGCCACATAATTAGTAATACCTTCTTCATCTCTATCCATAATTGTGCTAAAATCCGCTTTTACTTTGAAGAGTTTTTTAAATTCCTCATCATAGGTAAAAAGTAAATAATAGAAAAGCGGATTTCCTATCAATACAACTTTTACATCGAGAGGTATGGGCTGTGGTCTTAATGTAGGGGTGTTTATAAGACGATATTGTTCATTAAGGTCTTCTATTATAATTTCTTTATTCTTTATAGCCCTTTTCAATGTTTCCCAGGAAAAATAATTCTTAAAGATATCCAGTACCTGCAATATTAAATAACCACCATTGGCTTTATGGAGAGCACCTGGCTTTATCATTGTGAAATCAGTTACCATTGCTCCATACTGGGGGCGATATTCTATTCTGCCGCTTATGTTATAAGATGTGGGATTTGTCTCTTTAATTACAGGAGCACCTTTAAGACAGGAATTATCTATTAAGACATTTACTTCATATTTATATAAAGTAGATGGTCTATCAGGAAGTTTTATCCCCGGGAGTATCTCTATTTCTCTTTTTTCCTTGAAACTATCAGCATTCTCTACCATATCTTTCTCTACATCATCAAGATATTTTAAAATCTCCGGGAATTTTTTATATTTTTCCTTTAACTCTTCTATCCTCGGACTTATAGTAGCCCTTGCTGTCTGGGTTTCAAGGTCAACCAATTTTCTTTGTGCCTCCTTCTCCAGTTTCCTGATTTCCCGTGAGATTTGATTAAAATGTTCATGTAATATTTCCTGTTTCTTTTTAATATCTTCCTTTGCCTGTTCTGTTAGTTTCTCAATATCTTCCTCTTCAAGTGGTTTACCTTCAATAGATGGGACCATAACTACACCGGTAGGGGTTTTTTTAATCAGAAAACCGGATGACTTTGCCGAACTTTCAAATTCTTCAAGCATCTCATTTTTCTTTTCCTGAAACTCCTTTATTATCTGATTTTTATGTTCTTCGTATAATTGACTTTCAAGTTCTTTAGGAAGTTCTATCTGAAGTTCTTTTACCAGTTCCTCCATATCTTTCTTAAAAGCCACTGCCATTCCTGGAGGTAATCTTAATGCAACAGGATTATCTGGATTTGAGAAATTATATACATAACACCAGTCATCAGGGACTTTTTGTTCTTCTGCTGTTTTTCTTACTGCCTGTTCTACAGAGGTGGTTTTTCCTGTTCCTGAAATTCCAGCAACGAATATATTGTATCCATCACTTTTTATCTTAAGCCCAAACTCAAGTGCCTTCTTTGCCCGTTCTTGTCCAATCAATCCTTCAAGAGGGGATATCTCTTCTGTTGTGTTAAACTTAAAACTTTTCAAATCACATTTTTTCCTCAGTTTTTCAACAGGCACCTTATATTTTTCCATTTATCTTTTCTCCTTTTTGAAAATACTTAACAAATCTGTATAATTATTATAGGAGGTTGAGCGAAAAAGTCAAACATTAACTTAATGGAAAAAGCGAGGAAACATAATATACCAGTAGAAACAGTAAAAAGGACAATAACATATCTTCGTTACCTTGAAAGGGAGAAGCAAAAAGGGATTAAGATAATTTCATCCAGAGATATAACATCCTTGTTAAATATACCACCTGCCCAGTTTAGAAAAGACCTTTCTTTTTTCGGAGAATTTGGTAAAAGAGGGGTTGGTTATAATGTTGAAACACTCATAAAGACACTTAAAGAACTACTCGGACTGGATAAGAAAGTTAAGGCAGTAGTAATAGGCGCAGGAAGATTAGGGACTGCACTTATTCAGTATCCTGGTTTTTTAGATATTAATGTTGAGATTATAGGTGCTTTTGACAATGATGCTAAAAAAATAGGACAAACAATTAAAGGAATAAAGATATATAATATAGAAGAGATAAAAAAATTTATTGTTAAAAATGAGGTAAAAATTGCTATTCTGTGTGTTCCTGCAGAGATAGCCCAGAATGTATCTAATATCCTTATAGAAGCAGGGATAAAGAGTATACTTAATTTTGCTCCTGTAGTTCTTTTTCTTCCTGAGGATATAAATATAGCAAATGTGGATATGGCTTCTGAAATCGGTAGTATTATATACAGAATGAAAGAAACTTCTTAATAAGAAGTATTTATTTTTTTAGCCGACCTTATAGCATCCTTTACAGAATAATTCCATCCCAGGAGAGTTCCTATAGTTCCTACAACAATAAGAACTACCGGTGTTGCTGGTTTTTTCTCCCCTTTTTGTTCGGAAGGAGTAATTCCTTTTACCTCTTCCGATTTCTCTTCTACAATAACCCCTTCTTCACTCATCTCAACCTGTTCTGATTGTTCCATAACTGCTACGGGCTGTCCTTTTACAGGCATACCTTTAATCTGAAAATAAATTCCAGCACTTAACAATAGAATACCTATTAGCACAACTACTATACATAATGTTGCTTTACCAACCTGTCCATTATAAATCTGTCCAAGTCCGGGACATACACTTGATAGAACTCCAGCAATTCCTGATGATTTCTGTTCATATTTAAGACGGATTTTTGTCCGTATTTCTTCTTCCTCCTCAATCCTTTTTCTTTCATCTTCATTCAGTGCCATTGATTCCTCCTTTGTTATATTAATATTCCCATTTTCTATTTTTTATCTTTTCAAAGATTTCTCCGAGAATTTTATAGTTTTTATTAATAGGAAGGAAAATCATAAATAAATCAATTGATTCTCCTTTTCTCAATTTCTTTTTCGGTGGAACACTATTAAGAAATATAAAGTCCTCTCCTCTACCGAGTATAGCAGCAGGTGCTATAAGTCCTCCTCCTGTTCCGTCTCCTATATTAGCAAATATCCAGTTTGCCTGTCCTATCTTTGTTTTTTTTGTCTTAACAAGTTTATATGTCTCTTCTTTTGTCTTTCCAGGGATTGTGTAATATTTAAATGGTTCATATATAGAATCAAGTGCCCAGTTGATAGCACACTCATTGACTCCATTTCCTGTATATGTAAACTTTGAAGATATAGCAAGGAACGGATATCCTTTAAGAATTTCCAAGAATAATACAAGTTCATAGTCCTTATATATAGCATTATTATTGGCATCTGCGAGTAGATATGTGACTTTTACAACTTTTCTATCCTCCTGGTCTATAATATTCTTAACTTCTTTTGTTTTACTTACTATAAGGTCCCGTTTTGCAGTAATATCCTGTGCAGCGAAATAGAGCATATTATCTTTACATATAATACTTACTGGTTGGACGAGAAAGATGTTGCCTTCTGTCGTAAAAAACACATCCTCACCTTGTATTCTATATTCAAACTTTGTAGTTTTCTGAGAAGATGGGGCAGAAAGCAGGAGAGAAGAGAAAAATAAGAAAATTATACTGAAAAATATTCCTGATTTTTTAAACATTTTCATCTCCTTTTTTTCTATATTGTAATTTTTAGTTTTATGTCCTGTCAAGTTCACGTACGGATAGGATAGATAATTCCCTCTCCCTTTAGGGGAGAGGGGTGCTGGTGCGACAGGTAAGGAGCAGCGTATAGCACGCCCGCCGAGATGGTGAGGAGGGTGCCCGAAGCCCGTCAGGGCAAGACAGAGTGAGGGTGAAACCTATGCTGTTTCCTCTTTCACAGAAAAAGAGAAATAAGAAAGAATTATTTGCTACTTATTTTTTAAAATTATAAAATCAAAAAAATAAGATGGGGTGGATAATGATAGCAAAATTCTTCAAATTTAAGGAATATGGAAGCGACCTAAAAACAGAGGTATTAGCAGGCATTGTAACATTTATGGCAATGGCTTATATTATAGTTGTCCAGCCAGCGGTTTTATCTCAGGCAGGAATGGATTTTGGTTCAGTTATGGTTGCCACCTGTCTCTCATCAGCCATAGCAACCCTACTGATGGGAATTTATGCTAACTATCCCATCGCACTTGCGCCGGGTATGGGACAGAACTTCTATTTCACATTCACGGTTGTGCTCGGTATGGGTATTGCCTGGCAGTCCGCTCTTGGAGCAGTTTTTATTTCCGGAGTTATATTTATAGTCCTTTCACTATGGCGGGTGCGTGAAAAACTTATAAACGCGATACCAGAAACACTTCAGTATGGAATAGCAGCAGGTATAGGATTCTTTATTGCATTTATAGGTTTTCTACAGGCAGGTATTATTAAAAAAAGTGGACTGGTCGTCTCACTGGGAAACTTCCACCAAAAGGAGGTCTTACTTTCCGTTATAGGACTTTTCATCACAGGAATTTTAATTGCCAGAAAGATAAAAGGTGGAATCCTTTTAGGTATGGTCATTACAGGGCTTATTGGACTTGCCATGGGTTTAGTAGAATATCAGGGTATTGCAGGAAAAATACCTTCCATCTCTCCTACATTTATGAAGATGGATGTAGTAGGTGCAATAAGATATGGAATATTTACTGTAATATTTGTATTTCTCTTTATGGATGTGTTTGACACAGTGGGAACCGTCATAGGAATAGGACAAGCAGGAGGATTTATGAAAGACGGTAAACTACCGAGAGCAGAAAGAATCTTATTCTCAGACGCAGTAGGAACTGTTGCAGGTGCAATGTTAGGAACATCCACTGTAACAAGTTATATTGAAAGTGCTGCGGGTGTCTCATCCGGTGGAAAGACCGGTTTTGCATCAGTGATAACTGCTATCTGTTTCCTACTTGCTTTATTTTTCTATCCTTTTGTCCGAATGGTAGGAACAGGTATCCCCGGAGAAGGAGGAATAACACTTTACCCTGTAACTGCACCTGCACTCATCATAATAGGAAGTTTAATAATGGGTACTGTTAAAAAGATAAAATGGGAAGACCATACAGAAAGTATCCCCGCCTTCCTTACTCTATTAGGTATCCCTCTTACATATAATATCGGAGATGGAATGGCTATGGGATTTATATCCTATGTTATTTTCAAACTTACTTCGGGAAGATACAGAGAACTTAACTGGATATTGATTGTAATAGCAGTACTTTTCATATTCAAATATGCTGTTCTTATAAGGTAAAACCCTGGATGCCTAATAACGTTGATATTTTCTACCAATTTTTCTCAATATATCAAGATTTTTTTCATCCGCAGATATATCCAGCTTTGGTGTTTCAATTATAAATGGTAGTGTTCCGATATAACCATTTTTTATAAGTATCTCAAATGTTTTTATTCCGAGATGCCCCTTCCCGATATGCTGGTGTCTATCAAGATGTGAAGCCAGAGGAGAAAAAGAATCATTGGAATGGACTATAAGAATTCCTTTACGTATAAGTTTCGCATCTATTATTTTCAGCATCTCTAAAAGTTTCTCTTCATCTCTTATATCATACCCTGACTGGAAAGCATGTGCGGTATCAAAACATATTCCAATGCTATCTCCAAATCTTTCAAAAAGATAAACAAAGTCCTCCCACCTTCCACCTATTGTATTACCCTGTCCTGCAGTATTTTCAACAAGTATCTTTGGTTTTTTTACAACAAACGATTTAATACTTTCCGCAAGGTTTTTAATACCTGTTTTAATCCCTTCTCCTTTATGACTGCCTGGATGTATAACATAATAGTCAGCACCCAGTTTTTCTGCTTCTGCCATTTCATATTCAAATAACATTCTGGACTTATACAAAATTTCTCTATCAGGGGAAGATAGATTCATTATATACGGCATATGAACTACTACGGGAGCAATATTATGCTTTCTAACTCCTTCTCTGAACTTCATAACTTCTGTATTTTCTCTTTCCTTCCTTTTCCATGAACGGGGATTTTGAAGAAACATCTGGAAGCAATCACAACTCAAAAAATCAGCGGTCTCAACAACACTTCCCAGTCCCTTACCTATCCATATATGTGCGCCTATCTTCATTATTTCTCCTTATAACTATTATACACCAGTCAAGTTAATTTCCCCTTTTCTTTCTCACTCAACTGGGGGAGAGAATAGGGGTAAAAGAATTTTCTTGACATTCTCTTTATAGAATAGATAATTAAGAAGTAGGAGAAATACTTTTATGATAAAGTTCTATCAATATGCAAAGATAACTGGGTTCCATTATGTTATCACAGAAAGAAGCGCCCTTTACAATAAAGGCATGCTTTCTTTCCCTTCTGGTTTTACTTCAGGATATCCTTTCAATGACACTGTATATGTTGATGTATTTGAGCCCTTAAATATGGAGAAATGGATTCCCATTGTTCTTATACATAGTTGGATGGAAAACAAAAATGGTGCTACTGAATGGTTTGCCAGAGAACTGGCAAAAAGAGGATTTGGTGCATACCTTTTACACCTTCCTTATCATATGAACAGAGCACACAAAAGATACAAAAGCGGCTCTTTATTTATTACTACTGATGTAAACCGGTCTGTAAATGCATATCGTCAGGCAGTAATAGATATTATGGCACTCTGCGACTGGCTGGAAGATGGAGAAAAAATAATTAAAGGACAGATAGGTATGGTTGGAATAAGTTTAGGAGCTATCATTCTTAACACCGTAATGGGGATTGATAAACGTATTAAAGCAGGCGTATCTATATTAGGAGGAGGTAATCTTCACTACATATTCACCAGAGGTATTGCAACACTTCCCATCGTTGTGGGTGAAATGATTAAAGGACTCCGTATCAGAGATTATAGAAATATGACGAAGGACTATATTGAATACCTGAAAGAAGTAAGAAGAGTAAATATGCCTGAGGAAATAGAAGATATTTGCTGTCCGAGAGAATGGTTTTTAATAGACCCTTTAACATATGCACATCTAAACCAACCGAGGAATGTCCTTATGATTAACGGTAGATTTGACCTTATCGTTCCTGTGAGAGCAACAATCCAACTGTGGGAAGCACTCGGAAGACCTCCGATAGTATGGCTTCCCTCCACCCACATCACTTCCACATTTTTTCACAAAACTATTCTTTACCATACTCTAAAATACTTTAAAAATTATCTTGCCTGAATTTCTATTTTATGATATAAAGAAACTATGAAATCTTCATCTCTTATGCAACAGCTCCAGCAGATACCATTCTCCATATTCCTTTTCAGAATAAGACCTGATGAAGAAATTATATTAAATAAATTTTATGGAAGTACAATAAGAGGTGGCTTTGGATATGCCTTTAAAAAAGCGACCTGTATTTTTAAAAATAAATCAACCTGTGTTGACTGTATATTATCAGGTGAATGTGCTTACTCTCTACTCTTTGAAAGCAAAATACAAAACTCAAATGCCACTCTCAAAACACTGGATATACCAAGACCTTACATTTTAGATATTGAAACTTATAGGAAGAATATCTATAACAAAAATGATATCCTGCCTTTACAACTTACACTTATCGGGAATTCAATAAAATATCTTCCTTATTTTTTTGTTTCCATACAAACCCTCGGAGAAACCGGTTTTGGATATCAGAGAAAAAATTTCACAATAGAATCAGTTTTACAACAATATCCTGAAGAAAAGGAAATATATAATGCAGAAGAAGGTTCTCTGACAAAACCAGATATTGGAAGGGTAAAAGAGATAGGGACTGAACCCACTACAAAACTTACTCTAAAGTTTATAACCCCAACAAGAATAAAATATAACGGAAAATTCGTCTCTATAATTGAGTTTCATTATCTTGTAAGGAGTTTAATCCATCGGATAACTTTCCTTTCAGAACACTGGTGTGATAAAAAAATTGAATATCACTGGAATGACTTGATTAAAAAATCAGAAGATATTAGAATAGAAGTATGTGAAACAAGATGGGTTGAATTTGAAAGATATTCAACCCGTCAGAAAACCACAATGAAACTTGGAGGAATTGTGGGAGAGATAACATACAAAGGGAATATAGATGATTTCCTGCCTCTCATTATTCTCGGTTCCTATCTCCATACCGGCAAAAACACCACCTTCGGCTTGGGAAAGTACAGGATAGAAAATCTAAGGAGAAGAGATAATGTGGAAAACATTGAAATGTGAAGTTGAAGTAATAACTCCTATGTTTCTTGGAGGTGCAGATGGTAGGACAGCTGAATTAAGAGCACCATCAATTAAAGGTCTGTTGAGATTCTGGTGGCGTGCGATAAACAATTCAGATAATCTTCAACAATTGAAAGAAAAAGAAGATAAAATTTTTGGAAGCAGTGATGCTGGAAAATCAAGTTTTTCAATAAAACTGCTATATGATTCTATTAATCCTTCTAAAAATTCTTTACCGAGCCACCTTATAGATGTCAAATCTGGGAAGAAATCTTTTAAAATAAATATCCTTGAATATTTATCATATGGTTGCTGTGAATACAATAAAAATATACGACGTAATGAAGTTATCTCTGAATACTTTGTTCCAAATACAAGATTTATCATTTTATTCCTCTATAATAACATTGATAAATTTAAAGATGTTTTAAAATCTCTTTATTATCTCAATGCTTTTGGTGGACTTGGAGCAAAATCAAGAAATGGATTTGGGAGTTTTAGAGTGTTAAATAGAGAAATTTTTAAGCCTATAGGAGAAGAATATATCAAAAATGTTATACCAACAAAGGATATTTTAAATAAGATGATAAATAATAGAAATACTACTGATTATTTATCCTTTGCTAATGGATTAAGACTGTTCAAAGCAAAAAATATATTTGACTCTTGGGATAAATCTCTTGCTGAAATAGGGAAAATTTATAGAGAGGCAAGATTGAATTTAGAAGGCAGTCACATATATATGAAAAGGCAATATATCGGAGCGCCACTTAATACCCCAACACGTAATAACCCAAATGGAGGGTTTAAATCATTTTTAGAAAGACATGCGAAGCCATATTTTTTAAAAGTAATAAAGGAAGATGATAATAAATTCTCCGCTTATATATTATTTTTACCATCAAACTATTGTGCTTCTATGACAGAAGACCGTGACGGTAAGAAATTATCTGACTGGATTCAGAAAAATAAAGAATTTGAACAAATATGTGAGAATTTTAATAACTATTTGAGTAAAAAAATGGAGACATTGATATGAATAACAAACTAAGAGCGTTTTTCCATGACCCTATTGATAAACCATTCAATATCTATAGACATAAAGAAAAAGCAGAAGAATATTATAATCTTGTAAAACCAGAAGAAAAATTATTTACAGACGAAATTGAAGAGAGTGATAGAATTTCGGCTGCTGCTGATAGAATCAGGTTTACACAGAATATTACAATAGATTTCAATAAAAAACCAGAACTAACACATCCACTCGGTAGTGAAAGATTAGAGATATCTAAATATGGATATATTTCTCCTGAATATCAGGAATTAGAAAGAGTTATATCTGAATCTATCGTAAATCTCAAAAATAATTCTAAAAATGATAAAACATTTTTAATTAACCTCTGGCGGAATATCCCGGATATATTTACAGATTTAGAAATAGAAAAATTTAAATTAGGAAATCTGTGGAATTTATTACCTGCTGATACAAGAATTCCTGACCATTCTATATTGGACCATAATTGGCTTTCTGTAGCTATTACAGGTTCTTTACCAGAACCTGCTTTTTTAAAATTCTCTTTTGGGCCTGTTCAGAGTTTTATCCTTACTTCTAAAAGAACTGAGGACTACTGGATGGGTAGTTACATTATCTCATATCTTACATCAAAAGCCATTGAAGTTATAATAGATAATGCAGGACCAGAACATATAATATTACCTAATATAAAAAACCAACCTCTAATTGATAGATTTTTGAAAAATACATATGAAATAAAAATTGCCAATGATAACTTTATGAGAAATATTTCTATACCTTCTTTATCTAATATAATATTTGCTATACTTCCTCATAACCAAGCAGAAACAATAGCAAAATCAATGCAAGAAACAATAAAAACATCTTTTTATGAAATAGCAAAGAAAATTAAAGATTCTGAAACATTTAGAGATAAATTTTCTGATAGTGAAGTTGAAAAAATCTGGTCTAGTCAAATAGAAAATTTCTTTGAAACCTATTATGTAATTTATAAATTGCCTGCTATAGATACCTTGCAGCAGAACTATAAAGACATCTTTGGAGAAGAAACAAAAGCTACGATAGAAACAGAATATTCCAATATAGGAAATTTCTGGCAGCACCTTTATAAAATAATAGATACTGCTTTTAACTCTCGTAAAAATATCAGAACTTTTAATCAATTAACGAATTCACCAAGACAACTTAATAAATGTTCCCTCTGTGGCGAAAGAGAAATTCTTGTTAACAAAGGAAATCCCACAGAATTCTGGAAAGAAATTGCAAAAGTGAGTGATTTCAAGATAAATATTGATGGGAAAGAGAAACTCTGTGCAATTTGTTTTATAAAAAGGATGGCAGGTGAACTATATTTTAAAGAGATATTTAATAATCAAGAAGTTTCTTTCCCTTCTACAGCAACAATTGCCACCCTTCCGTTTAAAATTGCTGTCATTGAAAAATGGAATAGTCCTGATGTCTCATGTTCTGTAAAAAAATATGTAGATTTATTAAAACAAATAGGTATTCAAAAAACTTTTAACTGTTTTTCTATAAGGTTTATCTCAGATAAAATCAAGAAGTTAAATCTTAATGATGATACGATTAAAGATTTTCTTTGCTATGATGGTCAATGGCTTTTTGAAGAAAGTTTTACTGAAAAAAACTTATCTGAGTATGGCATAAAGTATAATGAGAAAAAGGACTTTATTCAACAAATCAGGGGAACTGATATTGGTTCAATCAAGCATATCATTAAAAATGTTGGAGATAAACCTTCCAAGTATTTTGCAGTTATCTCTATGGATGGAGATAATATGGGGAAATGGCTGAGTGGAACTCATGAGAACTTTCCTTCATGGAAAGAAGTAGTTCACAGTGATGCTGTATCATCAATCCCTCCAAATACACAAAATCTTAAGCGGAATTTATCTCCATCTCTTCACTCTTTTATAAGCCGGGCACTTAACAAGTTCTCTTTAAAACTTGTTAGAGATATTGTTGAATATCAATACCCTGGTAAACTGGTATACTCTGGTGGTGATGATGTTCTTGCTTTTATTCCAGTGGAATATGCCATTGAAGTTGCGCAAAAAATAAGATTTACATTTTCTGGCAACATAAACGAAGATAACAATATATTTTTAGCCCACAAAAATGGTTATATTGTAATAAGAGAAGGAAAAAATAAAACGATCTATTCTACGCTTGGAGATAAAGCAACAATGTCTGCAGGAATAGTTATAGCCCACAAAGACCACGATTTAACAGATACATTGAAGACAGTTCAGAGTGTTCAGAAAGAAGCAAAAGATATCTATGGAAGAGATGCTTTTGTAATAAAAATAATAAAGCGTTCAGGTAATATTGTAAAATATGGGTCAAAATGGAAGAATGAGAATACTTTGATTATAGAAGAGATAAAAACCATCCTGGAAAATGTTGCAGGAAAACAAGATAGTGATGGACTTTCTATGTCATTTTTCCAATCTATGTTCAACGATATTGGAAGGATTGGAGAGAGTCAGGATTTAATAAAATCTTTACTAAAACTTGGATTGACAAGACACATTCTTATTCAAAGTAAAAAAGATGCGAAGGAAAAAATAGCAATAAAAAATTCTTTAATAAATAAGATGTATCAAAAATTTAATAATCTTATATCCAACAATACAAGTAAAGAGCCAATAGAAAATCTCTTTCTCGTTTTACGTTTTTTATCATCAGGGGGTAAAAATTGATTATCAATATTAAACCGGTTGATGTTTTATTTTTCAGAGATTCAAAACCATTTGGTAGAGGTAGTGAACACTTTACCAAATCAATTTTTCCACCTTTCTCACAGACACTATATGGTGCATTGAGAACTACTGTCCTTGAAAAACTTGGTTGTGATTATGATACTTACAAAACAGGCAATGTCAGTTTTTCCAATACCGCAATGGTTGAAAAAGCAGGATTAGAAAAAATAATAAAAGAATTAGGCACTCCGAACCAGTTTGGTGATTTTACTCTAAAAGGTCCATTTCTATTACATAACGGTGAATCTGTTTTTATAAGAGTGCCATCTGATATTAAAAAAATAGAGGATAGCGATGAACTTTGTGTATTAGCCCCTTTTGACTGGAAACGATATGGAATATCAACAGATTTAAAGGAATTAGAATGTTTTTTCCCCCATACAATTAAAGAAAAACGACTAAAAGATATAAATGGTTATATGTCGATCTCTTCTTTCACAGAATATTCTCTTGGTGTTTCTATTAAAACTTCTGATATAAAGAGTACAGATGAGATATTCAATTATGAAATGCGCACAGGACTTGGTATTAACAGAGAAACCAATGTATCTGAAGAAGGATTGCTTTATACTATGGGATTTGTGCGACTTAAGGATTGTAATAAAGACCAGTGGTCACTGTGTGCTGAAGTAAAAGATTTTTCTCTATTGTCTAAACGAGGATTTATAAAGTTAGGAGGAGCAAATAGAGTATGTGAATATGAAGAAATTTCTGATAACCCATTTAAGTATTATTATGATATAACTCATGAGATAAAAAAAATAGTACAAAATACAAAGAAATTTAAACTGATATTTCTTACACCTGCTTTATTCAAAAAAGGATGGTTGTCAGAGAGATTTAATGATAATTTTGAGTTGGAAATATATGGAATTAAAATTAAACTCATTTCAGTATGCCTTAATAAACCAGAGGTTGTATCTGGCTGGGACCTTGCAAATCAGAAACCAAAACATATAAAGAAAGTAGTTCCATCTGGCAGTGTGTATTACTTTGAATTATCTGATAATTCTGAAGATGCAATAGATAAGATATTTGATTATTTTCTTAACAATAATTTTTCTGATGAAAACGAAAAAACAGGATTTGGAACAGTACTAATAGGAGGGATAAATGTTTGAACAAAACAAAATCGGTTTTTTGATTGCAGAAAGTCCAATCCATTGTGGTGTAGGACAGGATGTAGGTATTATTGACCAGCCAATCCAGCGGGAAAGATACACAAACTATCCGAGAATTCAGGGGTCAGAAATCAAAGGGGTGTTTAGACAGTATTACAAAGGAGACGATATTGATGCTATATTTGGTCCTGAAAAAAGCGGAGAAGAAGGTGGTGATTTTGCATCTGCTGTATCTTTCAGTGATGCAAGAGTGCTTTTTTATCCAGTAAAATCCCTCAAGGATGTTTATGTATGGATTACCTGTAAAGATGTTCTTGAAAAATTCAGACGTTCTCTCGCAATGGCAGGTATAAATTCAATTCAGGTTCCTGATGTTGAACCAGTGGAGAATGAACATATTATTGTCTCGGATAATTCTATATGTATAGGTAATCAAGTAGTACTTGAAGAATATCTATTTAATAAGCAGGATATTGAACCATCTTCTTTTGATTCAATCATTGAAGCCATAGTTCCTAAGGAGGATGAATATAAGTATCTGAAAGAATCCCTCAAAAAGAAGATATGTATTGTTTCAGATGATGTTTTCAGGGACTTTGTAGAGATGTCAACAGAGGTTATTACAAGAATAAGAATAGACAAAAACACAGGAGTAGTTCAGGAAGGTGCTTTATGGTCAGAAGAGTATCTCCCTATGGATACAATACTTTACTTTTCTCTTTTTGTAGTTAAAACAAGAGATAAAAAACAGGTTATTGAAGCGAAAAATATTGTAGATAAATTAACGGAAATGACATCTTATATTCAAATAGGGGGTAATGAAACTGTAGGAAAGGGATTTGTCAGAATTAATTGGTTATAACAGGAGGATAGAAAATGTTAAAGACGATAGAACAAGAAAGGGCTAAATTTGCTTTTACTAAAATACAGGACGTAAAGAATAAAAACAACAAAGAATATAAATCATTATCAAGGGGTTTTGCTTCAATGATTTTACAGAATGGATTGGGACAATCTCTGGCTTTTCTTAAAGCAAAAGGTAAAGACCATCATTTAATGTTATATGAACATATCAACGAGTGGTGTAAAGTAAAATTTAAAATTTCTGATATTTTAGAATCTATTTTAAATAGTGATAGTTCAAGGTATCGTTTATATACAAAGGAAGTTCTTTCACTTTTAATATGGATTAGAAAATTTGCAGAAGCAGAACTTGAAGATTTAGAAACAAAAGCATAGGGAGAACAAATTATGAAAGGAAGAATAATCTTACCTAAAGATGTAGAGAATATCCTGACCAGTAATATAAATGGTATAGAAAACCTAAGTTTATTGCTTAATAAATATATAGATTTTTGGATAATAAATAAAAATAGATATGAATATGAAAAAGAAGGAAGTAAAAACCAAATAAAAGGCAAAAGCAAAGTTTTAAATAGAGCAGTGGCATATTCCAAATCTACCTCTATAAGTAAAAACTTCTATAAGAATTTTGTTAATAGATATAAATACTTTCTTTCCCAGATAAAAGCAACGCAGATATACGGGAAGGTCCACTGGAGATTAGTAGTTGGACTTGGTACAAATAGTGTTCTTGAAACATCTATGACTTTACACCACATTTTAGGAGTTCCTTATATACCAGGTACTGCAGTCAAAGGTATGTTGAGTACATACTACATAGAACAAAATAGAGAACAATTAGAAGAAAAATTAAGAGAATATAAAGAAAATGATGAGAATGAAAATAAGAAGAAATATGCGACTATTGAAGAGTTTGCATCTGAACAAGATGAAAATTACATAAAACTCTTTGGAAATCAAAAGAATAAAGGTAATGTAACATTTTTAGATGCATATCCTGAAAACTTCCCTGTGTTAGAAATAGATGTAATGAATTGTCACTACCAACCATATTATTCTGGTGATACAGAAAATGGACAACTTACTCCACCTGCTGACTGGCTTTCTCCTAATCCTATAAAATTTCTAACGGTAAAAAAGGACACAAAATTTATTTTCCCTTTTATTACAGAGAACGACGAAATGAAAAGGGATGTTGAAACATTAATCAAGGGAGCACTGGAAAATTTAGGTATAGGTGCTAAAACTGCTGTTGGATATGGATACTTCAAAGAGGTTGAAATATTAAACATTGAAGAGAAAAGTGGAGATTTGTTAGAGGATAAAAAACAAAATGTTCAACCTCTACCGGCTTATCTAAAAAGTGAAACCGAATTGAAAGATGAGTTTCTAAATTCTGATGGAACCCTCAAAACAGAAGAAGAGTAAAGGAAATATGTAATGAGCCAGGGTAAAGAATATTCTAAAAAAAAGAACAACAATACGAAAAAGCAAGAAAGTGGTATGAACGACGTAAAGGAATACAAAAATGAAATGTGTAATTACAACTGTGGGAACATCTGCAATAGAAAAGGCAGGTATTAACACGGATACTTTCAAAGATAAACCCTATGAATATTTTGATACTTTCAGGGAAGACCTGGCTAAAAAGAAAAGAGAAATATATGAAAATTTATCAAAGTATAATTTAAAAGTATCAGAGCACTTAAAAAAACTACCTGCAGAAATAAAAAGTTTAGCAAAACTTCGTGTTGATGAAAATACGAAAAATTATCTGTTAGTTAGTGATACTGCAGAATGTAGATTATGTAGTGAGTTTTTGAAGGATTACATGAAAGAAAAATTCTCAAGTGAAGCAGACATTAAAAGGATTAAAGGTTTACAGGTAAAGGCCTTACAGATATTTCAAAAAGAAGGTCTTTACAATCTTGTAGATACATTATTAGATATCATTAATTTCTATCAATCTTCTGTTCCAGTATTAAACATTACAGGTGGTTATAAAGCCACTATTCCCTACTTAACAATTATAGCCCAGATAAAAAAAGTCCCAATTTATTATATTTTTGAAGAGGAAGAAAATCTGATATCAATTCCTAATGTTCCTATAATTATTAATAAAGAGATATTTAATAAATATAATGATATCTTTATAGAACTTGAAAGAAGGAAAGATGTTCAGTGGAATGAAATAAAAGACAAAATTGGATATGAGGATAATTATTTTATCAAGAGTATTATATACACTGAAGAAAATTTATGTGATTTCACACCTTTAGGAAAATTATTATGGGAAGAATATAAAAATTCTTATATTATCTTCTGGATAACGGCTGAGTCAAAAATAAAAATTGATGATAACCCAGTTATCCAGAGAATTTTAAAAGATAATTTCGCAAAAAGAAATACATCGGATATTGAACTTTTAGAAGAAGGTTATAAAATTTTTAAATATACAGGGCATGGTGAACATACCTGCAGAATATTATACAAAGAAAAAGACAAAATATATATAATCTCAATAGCATACGGGGCTAAAGCATCTAAAAAGGAAGAATATAGGAGAGAATTTGAAGCAGCTAAGGAGAAAGACAAGAAGCATTCTATTACATACGAAAAATATTTAATAAAAATTTCTTAATATGTCAAAGATATTGATAATTACAGTAGGTGGGTCAATACAACCTATCGTCTCTTTTATCAAAACGCATGGAGAAGATACAGATTATATCTATTTTATCTGTTCTACAGGAACTCCAAAAAAATCATCATCTCCATTAGTAGATACATGTAATGAAAGTATCATCAAACAAAGTTCTTATAAAGGATTATACGAAAAAGTAGAAATTGCAGACCCTGATAGTTTTGAAGAGGTATATCAAAAAACAAAAGATACTATTGATAAGGCAAAATCAAAAGGGAAAGATATAATTGCAGATTTTACAGGCGGTACAAAGACAATGTCTTCTGTCCTTTGTATGCTTGCAACTCTGGATTTTTATGTAACACCATCTCTTACAACAGGACCAAGGGAAGATTTAGAAAAGGTTAAAGGTATATCTCACCCTTCTTTGATACCAGTAGATTTACCGAGAGCAGAACATATTTCCAAAATGGCTGACTTATTCATAAAAAGATACTTTTATTACTCTGCCTCTCTTTTACTTAGAGAATTTTTATCAAATATAGCAGTAAATAGTGAAATTCACAGAAAAATAGACGCAAAATGTTATCTGTGTGAAGCATTTAACTACTGGGATAGATTTGAATATGAGAAAGCATATGATGTATTCAAAAATTATTGTATGAAGTTTCCAGAGCATTGGGAGATATTATTAAAACTTACAGAAAAGGATAAAAATACTGGATATGAAAAAGTATTTGACTTATATTGTAATGCAGAGAGGCAGGCATATAACGGTTATTATGATAATGCAGTAGCAAGAATATATAGAGCAATTGAAATGTTTGTGCAGATAAGATTAAAGAGACAGTATGATATAGATACATCCCACCTTGAAAAGAGTGTGGAGAAACTTAAAAACAAAGAAAGGTGGGAACAGAAAAGAAAAGAAAATGGAGAGATTCCTATTGGGCTTACCGATGCATATGAACTGCTTATGGAATTGCAAGACCCTATTGGCGAAGTTTATAAAAATTTTAAGAATGAATTGCTGAATGTCCTTTCTGTCAGAAATAAATCAAAACTTGCGCACGGTGATGAACCTGTTTCTGAAAAAGATTGGATAGAAATAGAAAATTTTTTTAAAAAATTTATCATGGATGAGTGTTGTAAATCAATAAAAATCCAGCCCATATTTATTCAACTGCCGCAATTAATAGAAGTTTAGGTTATGTCCACATTGTTCCTTATAGAGCAGGGGGCAAAACTTAAGAAGGAGAGTAAGAAGTTTGTCATTGAGAAGGATGATAATGTTTTACTTGAAATACCAGAATTTAAGATAGAAAGAGTTTTTATCTTTGGAAATATCCAGTTAACCACTCAAGCAATGAAGTTTCTGTTAGAAAATGGGATAGAGACATCTTTATTTACACTTTATGGTAAATTTTTAGGTCGGCTTGTTCCTGTAGAATCCAAGAATGTCCCTTTAAGAATAGCCCAATATAATCATTATATCTCAGAGGAATTTAAGTTGGAAATAAGTAAGACCATCATTACAGGTAAGATTAGAAATGCTAAGACCATATTATTAAAATATTTCCGTAATCATCCGGAAGTTGATTTTGTAAAACATATAGAAGAATTAGATATACTACTGGAGGAAATCCCAAGAAAAAATAAAATATCTTCTCTCTTAGGAGTTGAAGGCAGGGCATCTGCAGTTTATTTTGAGTGTTTTGGTAAGATGATACTTAAAGATTTCAATTTTACTGAAAGGATTCCACGACACCCTAAAGACCCTGTTAACTCACTTTTAAGTTTTGGATATGCATTACTTACCAATGAACTGTTCTCCTCTATATCAGCGAGAGGTTTTGACCCATATCTTGGGTTTCTGCATTCCAATGAATATGGAAGACCCGCACTTGCACTGGACTTAATGGAAGAATTCAGACAGCCACTAATTGACCGTCTGGTATTAGAATTAATAAATAAAGAAGTCATAAAATCAGATGAGTTTGAAGAGAAAGAAGAAGGACTTTATCTTAATGAAAAAGCGAGAAAGAACTATCTTATGAACTATGAAAGACGGATGCAAACAGTAATAGTATATAATGAAAAAACAATAAACTATAGAGAGGTTATCCACTATCAGGTAGAAAAATTTGCTAATACGCTTATTAAAAAAGAACCATATATCCCTTTTGAGATAAAATAATGTTTGTAATAATAAGTTATGACATAGTGGATGATAAAAGAAGGAATAAAGTATCAAAATTTCTTGAAAATTATGGTACTCGTGTTCAGTACTCTGTTTTTGAATGTATAATAGATGAAGAACAACTGGATGAGATTCAGGAAATAACAAAAGATATTATAAATGAAGCAGAGGATAGTATCAGATATTATAGATTGTGCGAGATATGCCTTAAAAAGGTAGATATAGCAGGTAATGGAGAGATAACAAAGGATATGGATTTTTATATAGTATGAAAATTTCCGCAAACCTCTTTTGGGTCAAAAAGTAGGGGGGTTTTGCGGGAGAGCGAAACCCTTGATAGACAATGGATTTTACAAACTGACAAAAAAATGGTATATATAAAAACACCCTTAAAAAGGGGGATTTGCGGAAAAGGGGGTTAAACCCCTTGATAGAAGCGGTCTTTGATAAGCCGCAGTCAGAATAATATGACCCGCTCATAGGGGATTGCGACCTTTGTCTTCTTTTTATAGTAGTTTCCTTTATTCATTGTCAGAATAATATGACCCGCTCATAGGGGATTGCGACTCCCTTTCTGACGGGTCAAATTTCAGGTATAGCACTGAGTCAGAATAATATGACCCGCTCATAGGGGATTGCGACCTCAACCAGCCATAAGCTCCTTTAAATGCACGAAACTGTCAGAATAATATGACCCGCTCATAGGGGATTGCGACCCAAATATATATATTGAACTGAAATTTAATTTCTCTATGTCAGAATAATATGACCCGCTCATAGGGGATTGCGACTCTCGTGAAAAATCCCATAACTTATATTCTTTTTGTGTCAGAATAATATGACCCGCTCATAGGGGATTGCGACCTTTTTGTGTAAAAATGCAATATACTCCCGACGGGACGTCAGAATAATATGACCCGCT